>JBAVAA010000711.1:0-7969 GCA_049585515.1 Terriglobales bacterium
GCCCATAGGTATTGACCACCGCACCCGGCAGGAAGCGCAAAGCGTCGTCTGCCGCAACCGGTTGCATCACCTCCAACTGCCCGCCGCTAAGAGTTTCAACGTCGGCACCCGCGGCTTGGCCGGTGACTGGAGTTCGGGTCGCGGACACCACCACAGTTTCCGCCGCTGTCGCCACACGCAGACGGACAGTGGTGGTTTCATCTTTCAGGGAGAGATCCGCCGTCTCCGGCGCGAAGCCTGGAGCCAACACCTGGACGCGATAAGCACTTGGCGCTGTCTCGCGAAAAATCGCAAACCCCTCGGCGGATGTGCTCTTCACATCCAAGGGAGCGGGCTTCCCCGGCTTGAGCAATTGAACCTCAGCGCCCGCGACGGCGGCCTCTTGAGGATCGATGACTTTGATTTTGATTTCGGCGGAAGCGATGGAAACAGTAGACAGAAAAAAGATGGGCAGAAAAGTGAACGGCAGAAAAAAAACAACGGTGAATACACGAGAAAACCGCATGGCACGTCTCCTTTATCACGCGAAAGGGTTGTGTGAACGGTCCACGCCGGTCTCCTGGCTTCGCGAGTCAGGACGTGAGTCTTCGCTCCCAATGAGCTTTGACCGAGCGTCCGGTTGCTACAACCGGCCTTCCCAGGTTTATCTTGCAGATATTCCCAGTGACCGGTTGCGTTGTCCTCGCTTACAGTTGCGCGGCAGCGCGGGATTTACACCCGCTTCCCATAGGACGGCATTTAGCCAGCCTACGATCATGCGCGAACCTAATATTGAGAAAGAGCAAAAACAGCAGCCTCGCAAATTTACGCGGCTCGTCGATAGAAAGTCAACCGTTCGTGGAGCGACGGGCGTTTCGCCCGTCCTATCAGCGCGACGGGCAGGACCGCCCGGCTCTCTATTAACTCCGGATCACCGGAAACTTCGCCGATCCCACTTCTCCAACGTGCTCCTCAGCAAAGCGAGTGACGCGTTCGAGCGCTGCCTGTAGTTGCCGGTAGAACTCCTCCATCTGCGCATCCATCTCCGCAGAACCGGCGTCCACGTGAACCTGCATCTTGGCGCTGAAACGCACCAGCGCCTTCGAAAATGGCTTCGGGATCATGAGTTCATCCCACGTTCTCATCACCCAGGCATCGCTCAACGCCACATAGAATGCCGCCATCGGCAACCCGCTCGCCCGCGATAACAACACCGGGCCGGGCTTAGCTACATATTTCGGCCCGCGCGGACCGTCGACCGTAAACGCGACGAGATTGCCCTGCTCCAACTGGTTTTTCAATCCCAGCAAAGCTGGCGCGCCGCCTCGGCTGCTCGACCCTCGCACCGCAATGAAGCCCAGTTTTTCAATGGTCCGAGCGATATATTCCCCATCGAAACTGCGGCTCACCATCACTGCGATTCCGGTCTTTCTCCACAACCACGCGCTGGCGAACACTGCCCGGTGCCAGAAAGAATAGATCACCTGTTTTTCAAAAGTAGCGTCCGGCGGCGTGGGCGGTTCTTCCCACGATATTGAATAGCGCAGAGTCGGACCGATCAGCGCGATGGCCAAATAGCTGGCCGAACTGATAAGCCCCAAGAGAAATCGTTGTCGCAGAGAGAAGCGGCGAGTTTCTGAAACGGACGGCTGCTCAGGCTCGACAGCGGCGGAAGAAGAACTCACGCCGATATTGTAGCGGGGAAGTAAGATTTAGCTGATGGCGGATGGCTGACGGCCGAACGGCCCTACGCTTCCAGATACGCCGCGATCCATTCTTTCAGCCGCTGCCGGCGCTC
Source organism: Terriglobales bacterium (assembly GCA_049585515.1). Taxonomy (GTDB): domain Bacteria; phylum Acidobacteriota; class Terriglobia; order Terriglobales; family Acidobacteriaceae; genus Acidiflorens. The sequence continues at coordinate 1,778 of JBAVAA010000711.1, forward strand.
GTCGGTGGAGTCAAATCGGATCCCAAAGCTCTTGTTCGCCTTCCTCCACGTAACCTGGCCGCGCACCCACACGCGCGGCAGCGTCAATAAAGAAAACGTCACTTCCAGCTGCAAATCCTGTTCCGGCACGTGATGACCCTTGAGCGACATCCCTCCTGAACTGATTTCCTGGCTCGTGGCTGTCATGCGGCTACCGTCAATCGTTACGATTCCCACCTCGGTCATGACTGGTATGCGCACGTAGCGGCGGAATTCATGCAGCACCAGCATTCTCGTGGAGCGCACCAACTTCATCGCTGCCGACCGTTCCAAAGGTTCGTGAAAGATCGCGTTGATGCACAGCTTCGAATAGCGTAAGGCGTCTTGCGCCGTCCCGCCCAGCCCAAAAATAACGATCCGGCTGTTGGAAGCCGAGGATCGCGCCAGTTCGATGATTCCGCCGGCGTCCTCTTCCAAAGGAAGAACACAGGCCTCGAACTTTTCGTGCTGCAATCGATCCGTTTCTTCGCGTGCCACTGAAACCGTTTCGATTCCATATTGGCGGAAGCAGTCGGTGATGAGTTGAGCGGACGCTTCACCCAGGTCAAACAGCGCAACCCGCGCAGCCGTCTTTCGATGCGGAAGAAGGGGGACCAGAGCGGCACCAGTCGGAGTAGTAGGCATGAGTCCCAAGGAGTGAACTCCTCTAAAACCCAATTCTGACCTGCCTTTTCACCGTTGCCTAGGTTTCGAAAGGGCTTAGCCCCTGTCCAAACGGCCATTACGAAGGGTGTACTTCGAATCCGCCGCTGCTGGTCCCTTCGTTCTTCCGCTGCCAAAGACGCGGCCAGCCGCGTCTCTAGCCGCTAGGTTTATGAGGGGTTCAACCATCTTCGTCAGGTAATGTCAGGTAAGATGTTGGCATCTTTGGGCCGTAAGCCACAGTTGGAAGATGATTACACTCAATGACATCCAGTCGGCCTTGCGCCGCATTCGCAGCTCCATCTACCTCTCGCCCTGCGCGCGTTCGGAAACGTTTTCCCAGTCCACCGCGAATCAGGTCTATTTGAAACTTGACAACCTCCAGCGGACCGGCGCGTTCAAAGAGCGGGGCGCATTGAACAAGTTGCTTTCACTCAGCACGGAAGAACGGGCCCAGGGAGTGATCGCTGCCTCGGCCGGCAATCACGCTCAGGGCGTGGCTTATCATGCCGGAAAACTCGGCATCCGCGCCCAGATTTGCATGCCCCTCACCACCCCTCTTATTAAGGTCTCGGCCACGCGCGGCTATGGTGCCGATGTGGTTCTGCACGGCGCTAACTACGACGAAGCTTTCGAAGAGGCCCTTCGCCGCAGCCGGGCTGAAAGCCTGACCTTCGTGCATGCCTTCGATGACGACGCGGTCATCGCCGGACAAGGCACCATCGGACTGGAACTGATTGAACAGCATCCCGATCTCGAAGTCGTCGTGGTCCCGATCGGCGGCGGCGGCCTGATTGGCGGCATCGCCTGCGCGCTCAAAGAGTCGAATCCCAAAATTCAAGTTTTCGGAGTTCAGCCCTCGCGTTTGCCGTCGATGAAAGTTGCCGTTGCGGAAGGCAAGCCCGTGACGCTCGTGGCGGCTTCGACCATTGCCGATGGCATTGCCGTTCGACGCGCCGGTGACCGCACTCTTCCGTTGGTTCAGAAGTATGTGGACGACATCGTAACGGTCGAAGAAGAAGAAATCGCCAATGCGATTCTCCTTCTGCTCGAGCGCGAGAAAACTCTGGCCGAAGGCGCGGGAGCAGCAGCCCTGGCAGCCCTCGTGAACCGCAAGCTGTCTGTGGTCGGAAAGAAAGTCGCAGTGCTGGTATGCGGCGGCAATATCGACGTCACCCTGCTCTCGCGAATCATCGAGCGCGGCCTGGTCAAAGACGGACGCCTCGTGCGCTTGCGCGTACATCTGCCCGATTATCCCGGCGCGCTCAATCGCCTCACGTCAATTCTGGCCGAGCATCGCGCCAATATTGTCGAAACGGATTACGACCGCGCCTACCACGGCGTAAATCTGGGTGAGACCGCGATCGAAATCACCATGGAGACCCGCGGCCCTGACCACATCGCCGAAATTATCTCGGCGTTGGGCGCGGCGGGATATTCGCAGGAGCGGGTGCTTTAGACGTTTTACCGACGAGATGTAGAGAGCAGTACTTCGGCGGCGGTATCACTCAAACTGCTTCCGAAATCTCTCCATCTGATCTTTCACGTCGCCCACCTCTTTCCGCAGTTCTGCCACCTCTTCTTCTAATTGTGTGATGCGCTCAGCATCTGCCGTACTCCGCTCAACCGCGGCACTCGAGTGCACCGGCGCCTCCAGTTCCACCACGTCCCCGGCAAACAGATGTGCGTATCGCGATTCCTTCGTTCCCGGCTGCCGCGGCAGAACTTTGGCCAGCGGAGGCTCCCGTTGCATCAGCTTCTGCAACGCCGATTGCACATCGTCGAGCGCTTCGAAGCGGTGCATGCGCTCGGCGCGTCCACGCAGCTCGCCGGGGGTTTGCGGACCGCGTAGCAGCAAAACGCACAGCACGGCAATCTCCGGACGCGTGAAGTTAAACACCTCCTGCAAGCGCTGCTCGTACTTGGTGACGCGGCTGTCGGCGCCGCGCGCGGGACCGGCCATGCGCTGCTGCTGCAAGCCTTCCAACGCGTCGCGCACAGCGTCTTCGTTCAACTGCATCACCGGATCGCGATTCGTCTTCTGATTGCAGGCGTTCACGAGCGCGTTCAGCGACAGAGGATAGTACTCGGGCGTGGTGATGTCTTTTTCTATCAGCGACCCGAGCACCCGGACCTCGGTTTCTGTGAGCTTAATATCCATGGATTTCATTCATTGTACCGAGTCGGCAGTTCCGGGCACGATATACTCAATAGTTTGTCGCATACCCCTCTTGTGAGGACCCATGAGTGAGCAGCCTGTCGCGCCGCGCGTTCCAGTTGACGAACTTGTCCGGGAACTTCACGCCCTTCCTGCATCCGCCTTCGATACGACCGAGGAGATCCTTTCACTTCTTCGGAGGACACCGGTCGAAGAAGCCAGTCTCGCTTCCTATTTGTGCTGGGACCGCCAGCACTACACGCGCAACCTGATCGACAAGACCGATCTCTACGAACTGGTGGCCGTTTGCTGGGAGGTTGGACAGAGCAGTTCGGTGCACAATCATCGCGACCAGAATTGCTGGATGGCTGCGCCGGTCGGAAGGCTGATGGTCGAAAATTTTCAGGTTGCATTTCAGGATATCGACGCGGGCAAGTGCCGGTTGCTCGCATCTAACACCGTGGCGCTGACAGCGGCCAATCCGTGCGCGGTCGATCCGCTGGAGCCCGTGCACCGCGTGCTGAATCCGCGTGAAGGGAAGCAGCGCGCTGTGACCCTGCACGTCTATTCGCGGCCCTTCGATACCTGCGTGGTCTATTCGCCGGAGTTGGGAACATGCGGGGACATCCGGCTTCACTACAATACGGCTTTCGGAAAACCAGTAGCATTGTAGAGATGGGGCTTGCCCCGTCTCGCGCCGCCAAAGGAGACGCGGCAAGCCGCGTCTCTACGGGAAATTAATTTAGGAGGAAGCGTGAGGAAATATCTGGGAGTTCTGGCCGGCGCGGCTGCACTGTGTGCAATGTCTTGGGCGCAGGCTCCAACTCCAGCCCCGGCTCAGACTCCAGCGCCGACTCAAACTCCAGCGCCGGCACAAACACAAGCCCCGGCCCCGGCTGAGATTCCAACTCCTCCAGGTTCCATCCGCAAGCCTGTGGCCCAGTATCCGCGCCTCGAACTCTTTGGCGGTGGTACCTATGCGGAAGCAGGTTTCTTCAACTCCGGACACTGGGCCGGATTGTATGGCTGGGACGCTTCTTTGGGTTTGAATGGCAACTCGTGGCTGGGCTTTATAATCGAAGGTGGCCAATACTTCGGAACGTCCAAGATTCCGACCGGCACGCAGGCTCCGTTTCCGAGTTGCGGCGGGGACCCGTCGTTCTGTCCTGCTACTTCACCCACGTTCGGCGTGCGGACAAAAGAGTACAACGTTCTTTTCGGCGCGCAATTTTCCCGCCGCAAGTATGAACGCTGGACTCCGTTTGGCGAGATTCTATACGGTCATCAGGGCACGCGCGGGCAGGCGACCGCCGTGGGAACCGTATTCACCGAGATCGGCACAGGCCGGACGCTGGTGGCTGGGGGCGGAGCCGACTTCAAAATCAGTCCGCGTCTCGCACTGCGGTTCAAGGCCGATTACTTTCAGACCGGTACCGATTTCGCGCTTTTGGGCAAGGAGAAGCAGGATAACTTCCGCTTCTCAGTGGGCGTCGTGATCCGCAGTGTGCACAAGAAGAAGCGCACGCTCGAAGATGAAACGCAAGCTGAACCGTAAGGTAGCGGCTTACAAAAACTGCGGATTTGGCCCCGAAAGGGAAGGGCACGAGTTCCACTCGTGCCGTAAGTCCCATCCCTTCAATCGCGGCTTCCAGCCGCTGAGGGAGTCTCAGCCGGCAAAAGTACTTTTTCAGCAAACTGTTGCGCCAGCGACCAACTCAGCGGGTAACGGTTCATGGCTAACAGTCCCCGGCTGGCGCCCAACGACCCGATTTACGAGCGGCGCAGCAGATCGCTAAGAGGCTTGGTCCGGGCCCGCAGTTCGTCGGCGAAGTCGCCGCTTTTTTCGACCACTTCCTCCAAACGGTCTTTCGCTTCGTCCGTCCAATCGGAGGCCGTCTCCATCGCTTCGTCATAGGAGCGGCGCAGATCCTTCCGCAGTTGGCGTCCCGTCTTCGGAGCAAGCAAAAGACCCAGGGCAGCACCGACACCCAGACCAATCAGCAGAAACGTAATTGCGGTACCGGCCACGCCGTCAGAACTCTCGTATTTTCCAATGCGCATAAAAACCTCCCAATCATGATCTATTCTAGACCCGAATCGTGAATTGGTAATTTGGGATTTGTAATTTGGGCAAAACGTGTAGCCATGTTTCCCCAACCCTCTCCGCCTGTGTAAAATAAGTTGTTAATCCCAAGTGCCGCGGATGCGACCTGCCCCGCTGCCCAGAATTCCTAGCACAGTGAAGGAGATGTAAACCGGCAATGTCGATTCCCGCAACCCAACTCCGTCCCGGCATGATCATCAAGCACAACAATGACTTGCACTCCGTGTTTAGCGTCGAGCACCGCACTCCCGGCAATCTGCGCGCCTTTATCCAGGCGAAGCTTCGTAATCTGCGCACCGGCGCTATGTTCGAGCACCGCTTCCGCTCCCCCGACCCCATCGAGAAGGTCAACGTGGATGAGGAGAACATGGAGTTTCTCTACAGTGACGGCGACGAGTACTACTTCATGAACACCGAGAACTACGAGCAGACTCAACTTACGCGAGAAATCCTGGGCGACGCGGTGGAGTACCTGACACCAAACCTCCAGATCAAGGTGGAGTTTTTTGATGGCAAGGCTGTCGGCATCGAGTTGCCACAGACCGTCGTGTTGACGGTAATGGAAGTCGAGCCCGGCCTGAAGAGTGCAACCGCCTCGAGCGTGACCAAACCCGCAAAGACTGAAACCGGGCTGATTGTACAGGTTCCCCCTTTTATCAACGAAGGCGAAAAGATCAAGGTCGACACGGCCGAAGGCACGTATTTGTCGCGAGCTTGATAAGCTCAGAGGTTAGAGGTCAGATTGCAAAGGTTAGAACCTTCCGGTGGGATTTTTACCTCCGCAATCTGACCTCTAAAATCGCAATGGCTTCCACCAACAATCCCTCTCACGCCGCCCACCGCTTTGTCGTTCGCGGACGCGTCCAGGGTGTCGGCTTCCGCTGGTTTGTCGAACGCGAGGCCCACCTCCTGCGAATTGCCGGATGGGTCCGCAATAATCACGATGGCAGCGTCGAAGTGCTGGCCATGGGAACGCGCGACCAATTGGCCGGGTTGCGATCGCGCCTCCAAGAAGGGCCGCGAGCTGCGCGGGTGGATGAAGTAGAGGAATCCAACGCCGAGGTGGTCGCGGGACTGAATTCATTTCAAGTTCGAGGGGCTTAGTCTTAGAATGCAAACCGAGATGTCGAAACCGATGCCAGCCGGCCCAGCAGATTGTGACAGGTTGAAGAAATTAATCCGGGAGGTGCCCGACTTCCCGAAACAAGGCATTTTGTTCTACGACATCACCACGCTGCTCAAGGACAAG
>JBAVAA010000712.1:0-2986 GCA_049585515.1 Terriglobales bacterium
GAGGGTGACATCGTCTTTCCAGAAACCAACCTGGCGATGGAGCGCTAATCCCAGCATCACCAGGATGGCCGCCGCGCCCACCGCCGACACCGCTGTGGGTACATGCAACATGTCGATCAGGTCCGCCGCACCCCAGCAGACGATGACGAAGATTCCCAGCAGCGGGATGTAAGCGTAGCGATCGGCCATTGCTTGAACGCCAACCTGAACCAGTCCAATCATCGGCACCAGCGTTCCCAGGAACCAGAACCAGCCGACAAGAAAGGGGCGATGCTGCCGAAAAATCACGGCCAGAATCGACACGGCCACAAGGAACAGTGCGGATAAAACCGCCGCCGACACGTTGATCGCAAGCTCGGGATGCGGATAGACAGGGGCTAGATTGACCGGCCAAAAGGCCTTTTCAAGATACTTCACATAAGAGATCGCCGCATTTCCCAGATGGATCCAGGGGGAAAGCTTCAGCTGGGTCGCATCCCTCTGCACCTTCAAGGTGATCGCCGCGCTTGCGGCCGACAGCGCAAACCAGGGTAGTTTCTCCCAAACCAACTTCCCGAAAGGCGAGCGCCCGAAACGACCAAGCGGCCAATAATCCAGCAGCAACAGAGCGAACGGAAAAGTGATTACCTGCGGCTTGGTCATCAGGGCCAAAACATAAGCAGCCGTAACCGCGAGATATCGTCCAAGGCTGGGCCGCCGCGCATACCAGCCATAGGCGGCCAGCGCGAGCAGAAAGAAAAACATGCTGAGAACGTTCTTGCGCTCCGCAATCCAGGCTACTGACTCGACATTGATGGGATGCAGAGCAAAAAGCGCGGCAACCGCGAGACTACGCCAGGCCATGCCCGTGGCGCTCTCCAGAATCAGGAATAGCAGCACCACGTTAGCCGCATGGAGAAGCACGTTAATGGTGTGGGGACCCTCCGGATTCAGGCCGAAAATCTGGCAATCGAGCGCATGCGAGAGCCAGGTTATCGGGTGCCAGTTGGCAGCTTCCGAAGTGTGAAAAGACCAAACGACAGTGTTCCAGGTAAGTCCAGCGCGAACCTGCGGATTATCGGTAACGTACACCACATCGTCCAAGTTGAGAAATGGAGCGCGCGTGACCGGGTTATAGAGGACGATAGTAGCCAGAGCCAGCAGCAGGCAAAGAATCAGCTTCCGTTGCGGAAAAATTGTGTGGTGACTGGCTGTGCGGGGATTGCCTATGTTGTGGCGGGGTTCCGCCCCCTTCAGGCGCGTCGGGTCAATCGATGCCATTGGAGCTTAACGGGCAGCCGTATGTTCCTGCGCTGCGGAGGAATGGTCCTTGTGTGAAGTTCGGTGCTCGCGCCGGATGGCCAGCAGATCTTTCTGCAGAAGATCGAGAACATTGGAGGGAATCTCAGATCCCCATTCGTCGATTTCCTTTTCGTCCCAATGTCCGTTCAGGCGCAAGGCGGACTCGGTTAGGTCCTCGGGGAATGCCTGCCGGTAGGGGCCCTCCCGCATCAGCACCTCGCCAAACTGGCGTCCGGTGTGCAGTTCGTAGATGCGCCGGGTCGAATTTCCGCCGTTATTGGTGAACACCAGCAGCACTTCGCCTTCTTCGGAGTAATCCGGACGATAAAACCAGGCTTGCGGCGCGTCTGCCTTGGGGCGAGGGCGCTTTCTACCGGTAACAGTCACGACTTCCTGCTCGGGCTTTACTTCATTCGCAGGATTGAAATAATAAATCCTGGAGCAAGATTCGCAGACCATCACCTTCTCGCCATTCCGCACTTCGTTGTAAGTCTGCGGCCGCAGCATCACCTGGCAGCCCATGCACTTCTGATCGCGGACCTCCGCCAATCCCGTACCGCGAAACTTCGCCACACGTTCGTACTGCCGCAGAACATCTTCGGAAATCCCCTGACGCAGCGCGTCCCGTTTAGCGTTCCACTCCGCAAGCTTTTTCTGATCTTCCGCCGTGACCCTGCGCGCTTCTTCCTTTTCCTTCTCGATCTCGGCGGTTTCCGCTTTCAGTTCGGCATCGACCGCCTTGACTTCCTTTTCGCGCGCGTCGACGTTGACCATCACCTCCAGGATGCGGTCTTCGTTCAGCCGTATCTCCTGCTCGGCAAACTGGATCTCGTGCAGCAGGGCTTTATATTGTTCGTTGGTTTTTACGTCGAGAGATTGGTCGCGATACTTGGAAATCTTGCCTTGCAGATCTTTGATATTGGCTTCGAACTTCTTGCGGTTTGCCTCGTCACCTTTGGCTGCGGTTCGCACCTGCTCCAGATGCGCTTTCGTCCCCGCCAGCCTTTGCTCGATCGCCGCCATTCGTTTCGGCAGCGCCGCCACTTCCTCCTGCAGTTTGCGGATTTCTTTGTCCGCCGTCTGCAGCTCCAGTAATTTGTCGATATCAGGAAGCATCGGTTCGGGGCGTCACTATACGATTCTAGCACGCGAATGCTGCAGGGCTACGGGTTTTGAGGCCGCGGCGTCCTGAGCTGAGGGGTGCTGCCGCGAGCACCGGGCCGCCAAAAGCAACCGAAACCAGGCCGGAAACAACAAATAAGTCAAATTAAGGAGCGCGCCCCATGCCTTCCGCGGTAACTGCTCGCAGCACGAGACCCCCTTTGAACATTTCCCAGAAATCCAGCTCAAGGAAACCGGGAGTCACCACTGTGCGCGGCGTTTTGACACTCACTACTCTTTCGGCGGTTCTGCTGATCGGCGCCCGACCAGCACGGGCCCAAACAGAGACTACGCTCTACAACTTTCCGGCAGCCGCCGTTTCCAATAGTGCCGGTTCCACCGCCAGCCTCACTTTTCATGAGGGCAACCTCTATGGCACCACCCACGGTGAGGGGTCTGGGATATGGCACCGTATTTGAGATTTCGCCGAACGGCAGCGGCGGCTGGAACCAGACCACTCTCTACAGCTTCAGCGGAGGCGCGGATGGGGCATATCCAACCTTCTCCTATGTGATCTTCGACAACGCTGGAAACATTTACGGCA
>JBAVAA010000713.1:0-3501 GCA_049585515.1 Terriglobales bacterium
AGCCGGTCCTCATCGAAGATTTGCCGCTGACCGAGTTGCTCAAACTCGACGGCCCCGGCTCCATTCAGGATGAAAACCTGCAACTCCAGGTTTTCAACGGAACGGACTGGGACCTTCGCGAAATCACGGTTGGCCTGACGCTCGAACGCAAACCCGCAGAAAATGCCAATGCCGCGGTACGTGCGCGTGTGAGTCCCGCCGCCCAGGGCATGGCGCCCGTCGCCGTCGAGCGGCATTCCGACGTGACGCTCCTCTATCACCTCAAGGCTGAAGCCAAGCCCTTCAGCACAACCTCGTTTCGCGAAAATATCGGGATCACTCCCGGCCCCGATGAAGATTGGCGCTGGTCAATTGTCGAAGCCAGGGGAATCCGGCCCGCGCGATAGAGCAGGTGACAGGCCGCGGGTGACAGGCCGCAGGCAAAGCAAGATCTACCAGCCCGCGGGAACCCATAATCATTTCAACTGTTGTAGCGGAAGGTTTTCGTAAGACCTGACAACTAAGATCTAAGACCTGGCCTTATGGTAGTCTTACGAAATCGGGCGGGAGTAGTTCAGCGGTAGAACGCCAGCTTCCCAAGCTGGATGTCGCCGGTTCGATCCCGGTCTCCCGCTCCATACCTGGCTTGCTTCAAACTGCGCAGATGCAGATTGCAGAAATCGACTTTACTTGCCCGTGGTGCTGGACGAAGCCGCCGACATGGAATGCAATTGGATCATGCCGATGCCCAGGCCGCCGACGGCGCCCGCAAGCAGTCCCAACAGGATCAGCACTGGCACGCGCTCCAGCAGCGATTTCTTCCGATGTTCCGACATTCTTGTTCTCCACTCAGAATTTGTGTCTTCCTTGTCAATATTAGCATTTGCGTTTCTCGTCCCGTATTACCGAGGTACCGTGACGAGTTGTGACGGCAGGACGCAAATGCCTGGGGACACGGATCATGGGGTAGAATTCTTCACTTCCACGGCTGCTGGCAGCTCTCTTAACCGAGGTCAACCATGATTAAATTCGGCTCATTCTGCCTCTTGCTCGTTTGCTTCGCTGCAAGCCCGATTATCGCTCAGGACAAAGTGTCTTCCCATCTCACTCAGCCGATCGCCCTTCGCGCCGCCCGGCTTATCGACGGACACAATGACACGCCGGTCGCCGATGCAGTCATTCTGATTGAAGGAGAGAAAATTACCGCTGTCGGTTCGCGGCTGCCGATTCCGAAGGGAGCTACGGTGATCGATTTGGGCAACGCTACCTTATTGCCGGGATTGATTGACGCGCACACGCATTTGCTCTCAGAAATGGATGGCACCGACCTCAGCCATCAAGATATCGCGATGCTGAAGATGGTTGCCACGCAGAGCACAGCCGAGCGTGCCCTGCTCGGCGCAAAGTTGGCGCGTGAAGATCTCGAAGCGGGCATTACAACTGTGCGCGATGTAGGTAACTCCGGCGTTAACGGAGACGTGGCCCTGCGGAATGCCATCAACCGCGGTTGGCTGCCTGGCCCGCGCATCCTCGCCGCCACCCGTGCGCTCGCCGCTCCCGGCGGCCAGTTCGGCCTGCTCACTCCGGAAGCGCAGCCGATAATCGAACAGGAATACGTCATCATCAACGGACCGGAGAGCGCTCGTCAGGCTGTGCGCCAGGCGCTCTACAACGGCGCTAATTGCATCAAGGTCATCGTGAACGGCAGCCCGGCCGACATCACCCTCGACGAGATGAAAGCGATCGTCGAAGAGGCCCACGTCAGCGGAGTGAAAGTCGCAGCCCACGCCACTGACGAAAAAGCCACCCGCATTGCCGCCGAGGCGGGAGTAGATTCGATCGAGCACGCTTACGTGGTTCCGGACGACGTGTTAAAGATGATGGCGCAGAAGCACATTTTCCTGGTACCCACCGATGGCACCGAGCAGGAGTATCTGGAAATGATGTTTGGTACGCGCCAGCCCACATCCGATGAACTCGCTCAGCAAGAGGGATGGATCAAGTCGTATGTGACCGGCAACCGCGATCGCCTGCAACGCGCTCGCAAGCTGGGTGTCCCCATCGCCGCAGGTTCCGACATGTATCTCACCCTGCCGCACAAGACCCGCGGGCAAGCGAGCCTGGAAATGTTCGCAGCCTATGCCGCGGAAGGTATGACCCCGATGGAGATCATTCATGCCGCCACCCGCGATGCAGCCGAATTACTGGGGTGGCAGAGTCGCATCGGTACGCTGGAGGTGGGCAAGTTAGCGGATATAATTGCCGTCCCCGGCGATCCGTTGCAAGACGTTACTGCTCTTCAACACGCCAGTTTCGTCATGAAAGGCGGAGTGGTGATTAAGAATAATGCCATCAAACGCGACGACAAAAAATGAGAGATCAAAAATGAGAATCGACGGTTGCCATCGGCCCGTCTCGACGAAAGCCGCGTGCCATCCTATGATGAAGAGCGATGAAGAAGACTGATGCGAGGTGAATGCATGGCAGAACCAAGTTACGAGGAATTGAAAGCTCGCCTGGCCGATCTGGAAAAGCAGGTGGAAACCAAAACCAGAAGCGGTGCTCTGCAGTTCCGCGTAAGCGAAAAGGGCGGCGTCAGCGTGTACGGACTCGGCCGTTTTCCCGTGACCTTGTACTACGAGCAGTGGACAAGGCTGCTCGACGCTGTTCCCGATCTAAAGGTATTCATCGACGAAAATAAGAGCAAGCTGAAGCTGAAGCAAGGCTAGATTTGTCGAAGAGCGATCCGTGTCCGCCGAAGACATCCTCAGCCGGCCCCAACCGCAACCGGATGCCCGGGTAGCCTACGGCGCCGACGCAAATCAGTTTCTTGAAGTCCGTCTCCCGCGCGTCAAGGGTCCGCACTCCATTCTCCTGAACATCCATGGCGGTTATTGGCGCGCGCAGTACGACCTCGCTCACACCGGACACCTGTGTGAGGCGCTGCGAGTGTCCGGGGTCGCCACATTCAACACCGAATACCGCCGTGTCGGCAATCCAGGAGGAGGATGGCCCGGCACGTTTGAGGATATCCGTTCCGCCTACCGCTTCATTCAGCAGGAGCGTTTCCGATTTCACCTCGACTTGGATAAGTTTGTGGTCATGGGGCATTCAGCGGGCGGCCAGCTTGCGTTGTGTCTGGCGGCGCACGAAATGTCGATCCGCCGCGCAATATCACTGGCCGGAGTTGTGGACTTAAAGAAGGGCTACGCGCTGCACCTGAGCCACGACGCCGTGGCGGAGTTTCTGGGCGGCAAGCCCGACGCCGTTCCCGAGCACTACCGGGAAGCCGACCCAATGGAACTCAGCATACCGCACGCACGCCAGTGGCTGCTTCACGGCAACGACGATGACACCGTACCACCCGAGCTCAGCCGCGATTACGTCACCGAGAAAAAGAAGAGAGCAGAATCCGCAGAGTTGCTGGAGATTCCCCTCGCAGGTCATTTCGACTTAATCGATCCCGCTTCACAAGCCTTCAGGCAAGTCGTGAGTACGGTGCTTATAGCGCCGGTGTAAAGC
>JBAVAA010000714.1:0-5043 GCA_049585515.1 Terriglobales bacterium
GTGGAAGGCGCTCCATGATGGTCTCGGCGCCAATCCCATCGAAGTCATCACTCACTCAACCGGCGACTGGACGCTGATCCTCGTTCTCGCCACGCTCTCGATCACGCCCTTACGCCGCATCACCCACCAATACTGGCTCATCGGGGTGCGCCGCATGGTTGGACTTTTTGCGTTCTTTTACGGAACTTTACACTTCTTAACTTACATCTGGCTCGACAAGTTCTTCGACGTCCACGAAATGATGAAGGACATCGCCAAGCGCCCCTTCATCACTGTAGGATTTTCCGCCTTCGTTCTGATGATCCCTCTGGCGCTTACCTCGACCGCATGGTCCATCCGCCGCTTGGGTGGCAAAAACTGGCATCGCCTGCATCGCCTGATCTATCTGACCGGAATCTTGGGCGTAATCCACTACTACTGGTTGGTAAAAGCAGACCATCGCAAGCCGATCGAGTACGCGATCGTGCTTGCCCTTCTGCTCGCCTACCGCTTGGGCATCTGGGTAACCGAAAAGCGCAAGACGCGGGCCGTCCCCACACGAACTCCAGGACCGGCAGAGGTTACGCGGGTGTGAGGGTGCTCTGATGGAGGGGCGGTGACAATTTTTTACAACCGAAACCTTCTTCGAAAACCGGGGTTAGCGCATCTTAAGGAAATATAAAGAATAGAAGACAGGAGTGTCTATGAATCCCCTTGCGTCCACTAAGTGTGTCAGACGTGTGGTCATGGCTCTGGCGGCAATCTCCGGCATAGTTTTGGGGGTCGGCTGCGGCAGCAGCAGTTCGACTAGCCCCAACAGCAATGGTTTCAGCAAAAGCAATCTGACTGGCACCTACGTCATCGCCGTATCGGGCCTGGACATAACCTCGACCACGGAATCCTTTTTCGCAGTTGTTGGCACGATAGCTGCCGATGGCAAGGGCGGCCTCACGGGCACGGTCGACATCAACGATCCCGATCTCGGTGGCACGGGTTTGTTCCTCGGCCAAACCGTGGGCACATCGAGCGGATACAGCATTTCGCCGGACGGCCGCGGCAGCGCAACCCTTGTAACTCCCAAGAAAGCGTTTGGCTTTGATTTCGTTCTGACCTCGACTGGACACGGTCTGATCACCCGTTTCGACAACAATGGGACCGGCAGCGGCACCCTGGACATCCAGGGCACCGCCACGCAGGGCTCTCTCGCCTCACTCGTGTTCTCTCTTTCCGGCGGCGTTAACTCAGATGGAAATTCCATCGGCACGGTAGGAGCGTTCACTCTCAATTCTTCGGGTACTATCACTCCTGCCGGCATTCAGGATGTCAACGAAAACGGCAGCTCCATCGGCGAACTTACCGGTCTTCCCCTCACTGGGTCGTTGGTTTTGGGTTCCAGTAATTCAGGAACGGCACAGCTCAACACCACCTTTGGCGCGCTCACATTTGACGTTTGGGCGATCGACTCCACCCACCTGAAGTTGATTGAGACCGACGGTTCGGGGCTGACTCTCTCCGGCGACGCCTTCACCCAACAAAGTTCTTTCACTCCCGGTCAGCTGGTCTACACCCTCGGCGGTCTCGACTCTACGTTTACTAACCCCGTAGTCGCAGGTGGTTTCGTAACCACGGATGCGCAGGGCACGCTCAGCAATGGCCTCGAAGATTTCAACGACGATGGCTCCATCATCAACACCGTGCAAAATTTTGGCGGAAGCTGCACTACGTTTACCGCAGGTCGTTGCCAATTAACCTTGCCCTCTTTCAGCAACGGCAGCGCACAAACATTCCAGTTTGCGGCGTATCCTTCCAGCGGCGGAGTACAGATGCTGGAGATCGACGGTCACGGACTGTTGCAAGGCGCCGCCTACGCGCAAACGGCGACCACATTCGCCGCCTCAACTGGCTACGGACTGAACCTGACGGGCGCGAATTCCAACGGCGAGGTCGATGACATCGCCCAGTTCAATGCCGGCGCTCCCGGCACCACTTCCACTACCACGCCGAACATGACCGGCGTACTGGACGAAAACGATCTCGGCAGCGGGCTGTTTTCGGCGAATCTGTCCGGAATCTACGTTCCGGATTCTCCGGCAACCGGCCGCGGCTCAATCACCATCCCCAACATCAACACCTTGAACGGCACGATAAACCTCGAGTACTACGTAGTCGACGGCTCAACCATTTTATTGATCGAGGGCGACAGCGGTCAGGTCGCACTCGGGATGTTCCAGCTCCAGGGAGCGTCAAGCGCAGTTTCGGCGGCGCAGTCGCATATCTCGGTTGTGCGTGCGATCGTTCGCCCCCACGCAGCCTTGACGCACAAATGAACCTCGCCGGATAAGCCAAAACGACAAAGGGCGCGGCTCCTAGGCCGCGCCCTTTTTGCACATCCAGCAAATACTATTTAATCGCTTCGGCCGCGATCCGCTCCGTAACAAACGCCTCAATCACATCGCCAGCTTTGATGTCCCCGTAGTTCGCGATCGAAATGCCGCACTCCATGCCGCTGGTTACCTGGGATGCATCGTCTTTGAAGCGCCGCAGCGACGCCACTTTTCCTTTGAAGACAACCACATTATCGCGAAGCAGCCGTACCTCGGAGTCGCGCTTAATCAGCCCATCGGTCACGCGGCAACCGGCAATCGTTCCCACCTTCGGAATGCGGAAGGTTTCGAGTACGTCCGCTCGTCCCTGGTAGGTTTCCTTGATGGTCGGTTCGAGCAGACCGGTCATAGCGCGCTTGATCTCGTCCTGCAGTTCGTAAATGATCGAGTGCAGGCGGATGTCGACTTTTTCCTGGTCTGCGAGTTCCTGCGCCTTGCGCTCCGGACGCACGTTAAATCCAATGATGATCGCGTTCGATGCGGAGGCGAGCAGCACATCCGTTTCTGTGATCGCGCCAATCCCCGAGCGCAGCAGCTTCAACCGCACTTTGTCGTTCGACAGACGGCCGAGCAAGTCGCCCAGAACTTCGACCGACCCCTGGACGTCGGCTTTGAGGATGACGTTGAGCTCCTTCATCCCCGCCGTCTTCAGTTGTTCAGCCAAGCCTTCCAGCGATACTCGCGAACTCTTGGCCAGTTGGGCTTCGCGCGCCTTCTGCTCGCGGTATTCCGAGATGTCACGGGCCTTCTCGCGGTCGGTGACCACCACGAACTGGTCGCCCGCCTGCGGCAACCCTTCCAATCCGATGATTTCGACCGGCGTCGCGGGCGGAGCCTCCTTCAGCGGCTTCCCGCGATCGTCGAACATCGCTCTGACTTTTCCGTAGACGTTCCCCACCACGAAGTTATCGCCTGCGTGGAGCGTTCCATTCTGTACCAGGATCGTCCCCACCGGACCGCGTCCCCGGTCCAGTTTCGCTTCGAGCACCAATCCGCTCGCCGCGCGTCCGGGAGTGGCTTTCAACTCCTGCAGGTCGGCCGTCAGCAGAATCATTTCCATCAGCAGATTCAAATTCGTCTTCTGTTTAGCGGATACATCGACGAACACGGTCTTGCCGCCCCACTCTTCCGGCACCAGGCCGCGGTCCGCAAGTTGTTTTTTGACCCGCTCCGGCAGCGCGCCCGGCTTATCGATTTTGTTGACCGCGACAATGATGGGAACCTCGGCAGCGTGCGCGTGGTCGATTGCTTCGACCGTCTGCGGCATGACTCCGTCGTCGGCCGCGGTGACCAGCACCACGATGTCGGTGGCTTTCGCGCCACGTGAACGCATGCGCGTGAACGCCTCGTGACCTGGCGTATCGAGGAACACGATCTCACGGCCAAAGGCTGGAGACGCTGCGTCCGTGATTGCAACCTTGTAGGCGCCGATATGCTGCGTGATGCCGCCCGCCTCGCCTCCGGCCACGTTGGTCGAGCGAATCGAATCGAGCAGCGTCGTCTTGCCGTGATCCACGTGGCCCATGATCGTGACCACTGGCGGACGCGGCACGGCCTCCGCTCCTTCTTCGCTGCTTTCGGTGGCTTCGGTCGTATCCTTCGCTGCCTGTTCTTCGAAGGTGATCACTTCCGTGTCCGCTCCGAAAAAGCGCGCCATTTCGCTGGCCAGTTCCGCGTCAAGCGTTTGATTGATGGTCGCGAATACGCCTCGCACCACCAGCCGCGCGATCAGATCCTTGGCGCGGATGCCGAGCTTCTCGGCCAGATCTTTTACCGAAATACCCTCCGTGATCGTGATGTTGCGCGTGATCGGCGCAGGCTCGTTGCTAATAACCATCCGGGGAGGCGGAGTGTAGCCCTTCATCGGGCCTTCCTTCACGCCTCGCGGCACATATCTCTGTCCTGGCCGTCGCGATGGAGCTCCCGGACGCGCTCCTGGACGCACCGGTCCCGGAGGAGCCATTCCCGCTCCCGGACCTACACCAAGTGGACGCGATCCCGCAGGCGCCACACGCGTCGGATGCATCGGCCGTCGTTCGCCCGGACGAAGCGGCGGACGCGGCGCTCCCGGCGCTGGCGGACGCGCCATACGCTGAAAAATGGGCTGACCCGGTACCGGACGCCCTGGTGCGGAGCGCGGAGGCGCTCCCGCTGCGCCGTCTTCCGCCGGACGCATAGGCGCTTTATATACCGGACGCGGGCCAGTCTGCGGCATAATCATTCGCGGCGGAGGCGCGACCGGAACAGGCGGCCTGGCAGGAACGGCACTTTGCATTTGCACGACGCCAGTGGGAGGATGCGCGGTTGGCGCAGATGTTCCACCTTGCGCCGCAGGAGCGGTTATGGCGCCTCGGGAAGGAACCGCGATCGCGGGGGGTGCGCTACTGGCGGAGGCCGCAGGCGTTGCAACTGGTGGCGTCGCGGGAACCTTGGGCGGAATCACAACCACCGAGGGCGGGCGGTAAGTGGCGGCTACCGAACTTGGCGTCACCATTCTCGGGGCTGGCGGCGCAGGCGCTTCGCTCGCAGGCTTGACCGGTTTCCCCTTGGCCGGCGCTACCGGCTCAGCTTCTGTTCTGGTCTCCGCCGCAGGCATTGCAGCGGGTGGCTTAGCCACGGGAACCGCCGCGGGACGCTCCGCCGCTCCCTTTTGCTGGGTAATCGCCCGAAGCACGTCTCC
>JBAVAA010000715.1:0-3744 GCA_049585515.1 Terriglobales bacterium
TGTTTTGGGAGTGCAGGAAGCGAATGAGCTTGGGCAAGTCGGAAATGTAGTGGCGCTGTCCGGTAGCTAGGGAATGGTCGAAGGCGATGTTGACGATGCCATCGCTATCCTTGATGTCGAACACAACCGCGTTGCCGCCCACTTCGCGCCAATGTCTGATAATGCGCGCGCCGTGATCGCTTCCTGCCATTACTCCTGTGAGATAAATCGCCCGGACCTCGAAATCTCTTGCAACTGGCACCGGTTTCTCTACAATGGGCGCTTCGAGAATTCCGGGGATGATGATCTGCTCTCCGGATTTCAGGAAAACCCCCTGGCGATTCTGGTTGGCGGCGCGGATGGCTTCGGCCAGTTCCGAGGAGGTCAGGTATTTGGTCCGCTTCAAGTATTTGCGCGCCACGGAAGTAATGCTGTCTCCGCGCTGGGCCTGGTAAACGTCAGACCCGGGGGGCGCGATCAGCGGCGCCGGAGGCTCAGGCTTCTTCGTGTTTGTGGTGCCGGCTTTTACTTTCACCAACTGCGCGGCACTAGGATTTTGAACCGCGGCGGCTTCTAAAGAAACGAGGACGAAGATAGAAACCGCCAACGGCAGCAGGAAGTTAAAGATTCGGGACAAGGTATTCTCCGGAAAAGTAACCACCTGTATTGTGTGCTGTCAGTAACCAGCCTTCCAGTTACCTCGGTACGACGAGGTGCAGGCAACCAGACAGGGCCCGAGGGTTGGTGGCAGCTCTGAGATAAAGTTCCAGCACTCTGCAAACAATTGCTCTTGGGGACGCTGTGAGCGATCGGCCTGGATTGACAGAAAACCAGCTAGGTGCATCTAAACCGATGAGAAATCGGGGTCTAGAGCGCGTTCCGAGGTTGGCTAACGGCTTGCACAAGGGAGAAGCGGTTGGGGGAGACGGAAGCATCAACCCCAGTGACAAAAATGAGCAGGCTGGCAGAAGACATGAAGAACCCGGAAAGGAAACAAGGGCCCGAAACGATGAGAACCAACCTTGCAACCGTGCTCGATCCGAGCCGCCGCAGCAACGACGCTCGCGACTTTGAGACTGCCTTGCGCCGCAAGATCGTAGGACAGGATCAGGCGATCGAGAAGGTCGCAGAAATCTATCAGATGTTTCTGGCAGGGCTCAATGCCCCGGGCCGTCCGGTAGGTAATCTTCTGTTCCTGGGGCCGACGGGTTCCGGCAAAACGCGTGTCGTGGAAGCGGTTGCCGAGTCTCTATTCGGCGACGCGCGGGCCTGCATCAAAATCGATTGCGCGGAATTCCAGCACTCGCACGAGATTGCAAAGCTGATCGGCTCGCCTCCGGGATACCTGGGACATCGCGAGACCCATCCGCTGCTGACGCAGGAAGCGCTCAATCAATGGCACACCGAAAAACTGAAACTGTCGATCCTGCTGTTCGATGAAATCGAAAAGGCTTCCGATTCGTTATGGCAACTGCTGCTCGGAATTCTCGACAAAGCAACGCTGACGCTGGGCGATAACCGGCGCGTCGATCTTTCCAACTGCATCATCATCATGACCTCAAACCTGGGCGCCGCGGAGATGAACGGTTTGGTGGATGGCGGTCTGGGTTTCGCGCCGAGAGCGGTGCAGGTGGATAACTCGCTCGACGACAAGATTACCCGCTCGGCGGTGGATGCGGCGCGCCGCAAGTTCGCGCCTGAGTTCATGAACCGCATCGACAAGGTGGTCGTGTTCAAGACTTTGCGTTCGGAGCACCTGCAACAGATTCTGGAAATCGAATTAGGGATGGTGCAGCAACGTGTCCTGATGGCAGCGGGCGCGCACCAGTTCGTATTCAACTGCACGCCGCAGGTAAAAAGCTTCCTGCTCGCCGAAGGCACTGACCCAAAGTATGGGGCCAGGCACCTGAAACGAGCAATTGAACGGCATCTAGTGTTTCCGCTGGCAAACCTGGTGGCTACTGGACAGGTCAAGCTGGGAGATTTCGTACGCGTCGATCTGGTCGGCGAAAGCAAGCTCGCCTTCGTAAAAGAAGCGGAAGGCGCAATGGTACCCGTGCTGCTCGAACGTTATGGAGCGGCAGCGGTTATGCCGGCAGTCGCCTCGGCCAGGGCAGCGCGCCCGGTGGCGCAACGCAAGGAGTTTGGCGCCGGATCGCAGAACGAAAATAAGTAAGTCAAGTTGCTGGTAGGTGGGGCACCGCGTGGGCGGTGCCCTTTTGTTTTTGTGATTTTGTGGGCCGCCCCGCTGTTTGCGCAAGCGCCTAACAAACCCCCAAAGTTCGTCAGCTTAGGATTTATTACTTAGTCTGGCGATTGAGATTGCCGACGCGCTCGACGCTGCGCACTCCGAGGGCATCGCCCACCGCGACATCAAGCCCGCCAACATCTTCGTCACAAAAAGAGGGCACGCCAAGATTTTGGACTTTGGATTGGCGAAAGTCAGTCTTGCCGGCGGTTCTTCGAGTAAGATTGCGGCTCTTAACACGCAGACGGGTTCGGAGGACGCGGAGCACCTCACCAGTCCCGGTTCCACCCTCGGCACCGTATCTTATATGTCTCCGGAGCAGGTCCCCACCCTGCAAGGTCGGTAGCGAAATATTATTAGGCTATTGACATCTCTTGTTACAATAAACGTAAGTGCTCAGTTGCGCGGTAGTCGATCGGTCTTTGACATCTTCCAAAGCACGGATAGCTGACTTATTAACTGGATCGCTTTTTCAATTAAGTAATCGGTAACTCTTTGATTTACCAATACTTTGCCCTTAACTCCATCGCGCTCAAGACTTTGGCGGGAAAGTTTCCGTAAAGTCTTGATTCTAATATACCAGGTAGGGAGGGGGGGCCCCGGAATGGAAGCCAAGTTCCAAAATGGGAAAACGCCCATGAATACTTGGGTTGAACTCCGACTTATCGGAGACCATGCTGAGTTATTTGCCCGCCTCCGGTTGCGCCAGTATCAGCGCAGGGACCTCTTGCTGCTTCACCAGATTGTTATAGGCTGCCACGTCGGTCGAAAGAATCGTCTTCCATTTTGACATTTGCTCATCAACCTCTTTGCTGAGCATTTCGAATACCTCGTAGGACTGCTTCGTCGGAGCCGAGTCGGCACTGCCTACGACTCCGCTCAACGCCACTAGGTCATTGTTCAAGCGCACCGGGAAATTAAGCACATCCTGGCCGCTCTTGGCCTTGGTCTGGATCAGCGCTTCTTCCACGCGCGTCATCTTCGTGTCGAGCGCCTTGCCGGCATCGGCAATGACCTTGGCGCGGGAATCATTCTTCAGACGCCCGTTAGCCAAATTAATCTGCTCGCGAAGGTCGCGAATCTGAATGATGGTATCGTCGGTTTCCGTGACCTTGTCCCGTATCTTCAGCAGCAGATCGAATTGCTTGGCGAGATCCTCCTGACTGACCTTCAGCCGTGGATCGGCTTTGATCTCGAGCGGCGCGGTATAACTCTTCCCTAACACCGTCAGCCGCACTTGATAAGTGCCGGGCAGAGCTCTCGGACCGTCGGTGTTGCCGCCCCAGAGGGGCGCTTTGGGCACTTTCGTCGCTCCCTCATAGCGCAGGTCCCACACGAAGCGATTCAGTCCCGCGTCGGCGGGTAGCGCGCCGGCACTGCGGTCGCGATTAAAAGAGTCTTCCTCCTCATCGCCGCCAGGTTCGGGCTTCTTAGGATATTTGCGGATCACCTTTCCCGAGGCATCAAGTATTTCCAGCGTGATCTTCGGGGCCTCAGATTCCGCATCGGTTTTGCTG
>JBAVAA010000716.1:0-9449 GCA_049585515.1 Terriglobales bacterium
AGGCTGAGGTCTATCGCTGCGAATTTTGCCAGACGCTTTATTTGCCTTGTCCTGAAGACCCGCGGGGGATGAACGTGGCGGGCAAGGGACAGCTTTCGATCTTTGGGCTGACCGTGCCTCCGAAGGAAGAGAAAGCGAAGTAAAGGTCTCAGGTCTGGGGTGTTAGGAAAACCTAGAGCCTAAGGCCTGAGACCTCAGACCCAAGACCTGTCCGTGAACACTTCTGAACTCATCTACGACTGGAATGCTCTGTATCCGAAGTCGCTGCATCCTCCGGGGCCGGTGCGGCTGACGGATGAGACGCTTCGGGACGGGCTGCAATCGCCTTCCGTGCGCGACCCTTCCATCGAGCAGAAGATCGAAATTCTCCACCTGATGGAGGCGCTGGGAATTAACACGCTCGATCTTGGACTGCCCGGAGCGGGGCCGCGCGCGATTGAGCACGTGACGGCGCTGGCGCGGGAGATCGTCGCGCACAAAATGAAAATCACGGCGTACTGCGCCGCGCGCACCGTCGACAGCGACATTCGCCCCATCGCGGAGATTGTCCAGAAAACGGGGCTGCCGATCGAAGTCGCCGCGTTTCTGGGAACCAGCCCGATTCGCCGGTACACCGAGGACTGGAACGGAGACTTCCTTCTTCAAACCACCGAAAGAGCCGTTAAATACGCGGTCTCTCTTGGTCTGGAAGTGATGTACGTCACGGAGGACACCACCCGCTGCGATCCGGAAACGGTGAAGCAGCTCAATACGGCGGCGATCAACTGCGGCGCGCGGGCTCTGGCGCTATGCGACACGGCGGGACACGCTACTCCCATGGGCACGCTTGCGCTGGTTAAATTTGTGCTGGGAGAAGTGGTGAAGCCATCTGGCACGAAGATTCGTATCGACTGGCATGGGCATTGCGACCGGGGATTGGCAATCGCCAACTCGATGGCGGCTTTGGTGGCGGGCGCCGATTGTGTGCATGCGACAGCCCTTGGCATCGGCGAGCGTGTCGGCAACACGCAGATGGACCAGATGCTGGTCAACCTGAAGCTCATGGGTATCGCACCGTGGGACCGGCAGGATTTGACCCAGCTCAAACGCTATTGCGAGGCGGTTTCCGCTGCGACTGGCGTGCCGATTCCGGCGAACTATCCGGTGGTTGGAGAGGACGCATTCCGCACGACGACGGGTGTTCACGCCGCTGCCGTTATCAAAGCGTACAAGAAAAAAGATATTGAGCTGGCGAACACGGTGTATTCCGGAGTGCCCTCGCATTACTTCGGGCTCGAGCAGATTATCGATATTGGGCCGATGAGCGGGAAATCCAATGTCCTTTTCTGGCTGGAGCACCGGGGACTTGCGGTGAATGACGAGGTTGTCGAGCGCATCTACAAGCGCGCCAAGAGTAGCGACCACACTTTGAGCGAAGCTGAAATTCTGGAGTGCGTCGAGGCGACGCGATAATTCGAGTGTAGCGCCGGCGCTATTGTTAGAGGTTAATCCGCTACCAGCGCCTCTTTTCGTTTGCTCGTGAGAACGGCAAGGCCCTTTTCCAGATCGGCGATCAGATCCTCTACATGTTCCAAGCCCACCGATAGGCGGATCATTTGCTCGGTCACTCCCATCTTCTTCCGCAGGTCGGGAGCGATCATAGCGTGCGAGGTGAGGACGGGGATGGTCACGAGCGAATCGACTCCGCCGAGGCTTGGGGCTAGGGTAAACAGGGTTAGAGCCTCGGCGACGCGGCAGGCGTCAGCGCCGGTGCCTTCCACCTCGAAGCTCAGCACGCCGCCCGCGCCTTTCATTTGCTTCGTAGCGATGGCGTAATCTGCATGCTGCTTTAACAACGGATAGTGCACCCTGGTCACCTTGGGGTGGTGGCTTAGGAACTCGGCGATCCGGAGCGCGCTTTCGTTCTGGCGTTCGACGCGGACGGGCAGCGTCTTGATGCCGCGCAGCAGGAGAAATGCGGCGTGCGGATCCATGCAGCAGCCGAGGGTGGTGCGGGTGTGATGGATCTGGTCGATCAAATCGCGGCGTCCGGTGGCGATGCCGCAGATCAGGTCGGAATGGCCGCCAAAATATTTTGTCCCGGAATGCAAAACCAGATCGATGCCCCACTCCGCGGGACGGCAGTTGATGGGCGTGGAAAAAGTGGAATCGATCGTCGTGATCAGGCCGCGCTTGCGGGCGAGCGCGGCAATTTTTTCCAGATCGACGACGCGCACGTTTGGGTTCGTGGGCGATTCGACGTGCAGGATTTTCGTGTTGGGCCGGATGGCGCGCTCGTGCTGCTCGATATCGTTGGTCTCGACAAACGTCGTTTCGACGCCGAGTTGCGGAAGCCACTGCGACAGGAATTTGATTACGCCACCGTAGATATCGCGCTGCGCCACGATGTGGTCGCCCGCCTTCACCAGGGAAAGAATCGAAGTTGTGATGGCGGCCATGCCGGATGAGAACAGCAGTGCCGCATCCGTGCCTTCCAGTTCGGCGATGGCATTTTCGGCGACGGTGTGCGTGGGATTGCCGTAGCGCGTGTAAAAGCTGTCCGTCGGCGTTGCGCGCACCTGCTCCTGCATGTCGGTTACTTCGAAAGTTGAAGTCTGATAGATCGGTGTGGAGAGTGGGCCGTTCTTCTTGGCTAGGTCTTTGCCGCCGTGAACTGCTTCGGTTTCCTGGTGGAATTGATGCTTCTTCATGGCTGATTCTCCGTAGAGACGCGGCTTGCCGCATCTGTACTCGCGGCGGTAGACGGGGCGAGCCCCGTCTCTACACTAGCTTCGCACTCCTGCCGCATTCAGCGCTGGCACGGGCGCGAACCATTGGGCCGACCTGGCGTGCCGGCCGCTAACTACTTTATCGAACTCCTGCTGCAGGGATCGAGTTACTGGGCCTGTCTTGCCAGCACCAATCGTACGAAAATCAATTTCGCGGAGGGCTACGACTTCTGCCGCCGTGCCGCAGACAAAAACTTCGTCGGCAATATAGAGCTGGTCGCGCGAGATGGGTTCTTCGACCACGGAGTAGCCCAAATCCCTCGCCAGCGTGATCAGGCTGTCGCGGGTAATGCCTTCGAGAATACCGGCGCGCGGCGTCGTGGTTATGGTCTTGTTTCGGACGATGAAGAGATTTTCGCCGGTGCATTCGGCTACGTAGCCATCGGGGCCGAGCATAATTGCCTCATCGAAACCGGCTCGGTGCGACTCGGTTTTGGCCAGAATCGAGCTGACGTAATTTCCTGAGACCTTGGCCTTGGTCATCATGATGTTCGGATGCAGGCGCGTGAAGGACGCTATATTGGCGCGGATGCCGCGTTCCTTCGCCTCGGCGCCTAGAAAATTCTTCCACTCCCACACCGCGACCACGAAGCGCGGCTGGCCTGATTCGACGGTCATCATCATGGCGCCGTCCAGGTAAATCATGGGACGGATGTAGCAGGCCGAATATTCGTTCGCCGCAATCGTCTGGTTGATGGCGTTCTTTATCTGCTCGGGGGTGACTGGCAGATCTTGAAAGCCTACGATGTGGGCGGAATCGAGGAGGCGGTCGACGTGTTCGTTCATGCGGAACACGGCCGGTCCTTTATCGGTGGAATAGCAGCGGATGCCTTCGAACACGCTGAAACCGAACTGCATTCCTGCGCTTAGAAACGGGACCACGCCTTCGCTGGCGGGTCTCAGGGAATCATCGATCCATACGAAACGAGCGGCAGCCATGTTCTCCTCAATGGAGCTGGAATCTCTTAAGATTACCTGCGCGCCCCGGCTGCGGCAAGCGAGACGCGGATGAGCATTTGTAATATGCTTCATTAGGTTATTGTCAGCATTAAGTAATTGTCAGGTCATTTTCATGAAAAAGAACAAGCAGAGGACGATTGTACGTAACAGGCCGGCGCGGAAAGCGTCTGCGGCCGCAAAACCAAAAACGACGATCGGGGCGCGCCCGGCGGGTAAGATCGCACTAAAGGCTACCGTCCTGAAAGGCAAGCCGCTGAAGGCCGAGTTGCGGCACATCCCCTGGAGTTCGGTTGCAGTCGAAGCGCTGAACCCTTTGCTTGGCCGGCACTTTGTCGTCGGGCAGAATGTGATGCTCGCCCGCGTCCTGCTGAAGAAGGGATGCGTTGTGCCTGAGCACAGCCACCACAATGAGCAGATCACCTATATTCTGGAAGGCGCGCTTAAGTTCGGGATCGACGGCAAGGAGATTGTGGTGAATGCGGGCGAGGTTCTGACCATTCCTCCCAACATGCCGCACTGGGCTGAGGCGCTCGTGGATACGGTCGATCTCGACATCTTCAACCCGCCTCGGGCGGATTGGATCAATAAGACGGACGCTTATTTGCGGTGAGTCATATCGGGCGGCGCGTCCTACCGCGCGGACAGGCGTGACGCCCGTCACTCCATCGTACGAAACATCCTCTGCTGTCGCTGCGGTTAGCCTTATGATGGATTTGTCGCTGTGGTCAAGCGACTAACCTGAGGCGGCTAATCAAGGTGTCGATCGCTCAAATTGCGGGAACCATCGCGAAGCTTCGCTGCATTACGTGCGGCGCTACTCCTGATTCCGCCGCGCAGGATTTTCGCTGCATCGCTTGCGGCGATTTGCTGGAGTTCTTTTTTCCGGGATCGGCTTCCGACTCGCCTGATCCAGTCACGCTCAAGGCTCTCTGGCTCAACCGCCGTACCTCACGCGATGCACTCGATCAAAGCGGTGTCTGGCGCTTCCGCGAACTCCTTCCTCATATTTCACCAGAACATGCCATCACTTTGCGCGAGGGGAACACACCGCTCTACCACATGCCACGGTGTGCTCGCGTGGCTGGGGTTGAGAATCTTCTCGCTAAGCATCAGGGCATGAACCCGACGGCTTCGTTCAAGGATACGGGTATGACCTTCGCTGCTTCATCCGCGCGCGCGCGCAAGTTCAAGTGGGTGGCGTGTGCTTCCACCGGGAATACTTCGGCTTCCATGGCTGCTTATGCGGCACGGGGCGACATGCATAGTCTGGTGCTCATTCCCGATGGCAAGATTTCCTGGGGCAAGCTTTCGCAATCGCTGGACTACGGCGCGCTTACCTGCCAACTCCGCACCGACTTTGACGGCTGTGTGCGGATTCTCAATGAGCTGGTTCGGCAGAAGCCGGTCTACCTGCTGAATTCTGTGAATCCTTATCGCATCGAAGGACAGAAAACGGCCGCCATCGAACTCATGGAGCAATTGGGATGGGAGCCGCCGGACCACATCATTGTGCCCGGCGGCAATCTGGGAAACAGCTCCGCGATCGGCAAGGCGCTGCTTGAGATGCTTGAACTCAAGCTGATCTCGCGCTTGCCGAAGCTTTCCATTATCCAGGCGCAGGGCGCGAATCCGTTCTACCGCTGCGTGCATGAGTTTGGCGGGAAGAAGCTGGAGGCCATGACTGCCGACACGCTGGCTACCGCCATACGGATTGGCAATCCGGCCTCGTGGAAAAAAGCATTGCGGGTGCTGCTGGCGACCGGCGGCGAAGTCGAGCAGGTCTCCGAAGTCGAAATTGCGGCTGCCAAAGCTGAAATCGGGGCTGATGGCATCGGTTGCGAGCCTGCTTCGGCGGTCACGTTGGCGGGACTGAAGAAGCTGCGCCGCAGCGGATTCGTCAAGCCTGGCGAGTCGGTTGTACTGATTTTGACGGGGCATCTTCTGAAAGACCCCGACTTTACCATCAAGTTTCATCGTGGAGATTTGTTCGCTGGAACGAATGCGGTGGGTGATGCTGATCAGGCAAAATCCCTACAACGCGCGCCAGTTGTGCTCGATGCCAATTTGGGAGCCGTGATCGCCGCACTCGACGCGGCTGAGAGAAATTCATAGCAGTTCGCCGCAAATTCGTGTATAAAACACAGTTCAATTTGTTAGTGCCGACCGTAGGGGATTTCTGCCAGGTCAGACCGAGCTAACGTCTTCCATTTCTATTGTTTCGGGTGGGGGTTTGATGGACGGTGGGGAAGCCGGACACCCGTGCTCAGCCCCTAAAGGGGCATTAATTTCGAGTCTTGCGGCATCGCTAAAGCGATGCCCTGATACGAAGCTTGAGTCTTACGGTATCACTAAAGCGATGCCCTGATACGAAAGCTTGAGTTTTTCCGCAGCCGTTGTTAGGCGGCCGAGGAATTTGTTTTCTAACCTATGCCTTCACGTCCTACATCGCAGGATCGTTCGTTGCGCCTGGCGCTGCCGGGGACCTCGGCCAATCTGGGGCCGGCGTTTGACGCGGCCGCGCTTGCGCTGGATTTCCATCTGCGTTTGCGGGCCGAGCGCGCGCCCGACTTCTTTGTCACCGCGGAAGGCCGCGACGCGCAGGTCTGCGCGCGGATGGAGAACCACCTCATCGTCACAACCTATTGCGAGGTCCTCGAATCGGAAAATCGTAAGATTGCGCCTTTGCGCATCCACATCGAAAATGAGATTCCCATCGGCCGAGGTTGCGGGTCGTCCGCGGCCGCGCGTCTGGCGGGGATCGCGCTGGCGGTACACTTCGGACATCTACGCTGGAAAAACGATCGCATCGTCGGCGAAGCTTCGATGCGCGAGCAGCATCCCGACAATGCTTCGGCTTGCTGGATGGGCGCGCTTACGGTGGCTCGCATGGCGAATCAGGTGCAAGCGCAGGTAGTCGAAGTGAAGCCGAAGGGGAAGTGGCCGCTATTGCTGGCCGTTCCCGATGCGCCGCTCTCTACCGATCAAGCCCGCCGCGTGCTGCCCTTTCAGTACACGCGCGCCGACGTCGTCACGAACATTCAGAATTCGATGCTTTTGCTGGCGGCGTTCACGCAGGACCGCCGCGACCTGCTGCCGGCGGCACTTGAAGACCGCATCCATCAGCCGTATCGCGCTCCGCTCTGTCCGCTGCTGCCCGCAGTCAAGGAACTTGCCGGGGATTCCGGCATTCTGGGCGCCGCCCTCAGCGGAGCTGGCCCGTCGGTGCTTGTTTTCCTTGATCCCAAGGTGCCCGCGAAAAGGGCAAAACAGAGAATCGCCGCCCACCTCACCAAGCGGCGCCTGACCGCCGAACTCATTCTTACCGAGATCGCGCTCCATGGTGGACGCGATGGCGCCGACTGGCGCAAGCATCATCCCGGCGCAAGGAAGTAGGTTCCTACTTTCGGCTGGCCGGAGGCACGATGCCGTTCATGCGCAGATATTCCACCATTTGTCCGTAGTGATCGTACCCGTGCCATGAGAACAGCATAGCCAGGCTAAGTCGCGTGGTGGTTGATTTGCCGTCGAAAGAGGGAATCGGCTCCACGACATTTGCTTCGGTAATGGTTGCGACTGCCTTGTGGGCATAGGCGAAGGAGTCTTTCAGATACTTGAGGATTTCAGCCTTTGACTTCACGGTATCGGGGCCCTTTTCGTCGTTAACTTCCGCGGGAGGCTTTTCTCCCAGAATTAAGGACGCGACCAGGTAGTTGGTGGCGGCGACGTGCTTGATCTGTTGCGCGAATGTACGAACACCTTTGAACTCTCCGTTGGCTGGCGCGAAGCTGTATTTATCTTCAGGCATGGCTTCGGCCGCGGAAACAAAGTCGCGTTCCAGTCTTGTGGTTGCACTGTCGACGACCTGGCTGATGGTTTTCTTTTCGTCTTTTGTTTTCGCTTGCGCCAGCCCAAAAGTGCATAGGAGCAGCAGGGTTGCCAAGATCGCGGTGATCGTTTTCATTTTGCCTCCAAGAAAAGATGATCCATCAATCTCTCACTACCACGGGCGTCATGTCCAGCCGGGCCGGACGGGGGAGGCACCCGTCCTTCGACTAACCGATTGCAGTTTTCCCAAACGGCCACTCCCGCCGCCGCCACGCCCGCACACAATAAACGATCATCCCGGCTATAAGGATGACCGCGGCGTAGCGGATCTCCCGTAGGAAGTTGGCGCGGGAAACCAGAATAAAAATGAAGCTTGCTGCCGCCACCAACGCGGGCAGCGGATATAGCCACATGCGAAATGGACGCGGCATCTCCGGACGCCGAATGCGCAGCACAATCACTCCGATAGCCTGCACCAGGTATTGCAAGATAATGCGAATTACCACCAGCGCGGCAATCAAATCCGCCAATCGGAGAAAACAAAACAGGGCTGCCACGCCTGCCAGCGCCAGCAACGAAACGTAGGGAAACTGGTATACGGGATGCACCCTCGCAAATGCTCGGAAGTAATTTCCGTCGAGCGCCGCCGCGTAGGGCACCCGCGAGTAACCTAGCGTCAGCGAAAATACTGAAGCGAACGCCGTCCACATCACCAGAACTGAGATGATCGCGCCCGCTCGATGTCCGTAAACTCTCTCCATCATCGTCGAGACCACGTAGAGCTTGCTGTTGGCCGTGCCTGACTGCACCATTTCCCGCCAGGGGATGACGCCGAGGATGCTCACATTCATGGCAATGTAGAGACATACGACCGCCAGAATGGACAGGAAAAGCGCGCGCGGAATATTTTTCGCCGGTTCCTTAACCTCGTCGCCGAGGAAGCAGACGTTGTAGTATCCGCCGATGTCGTAGGCGGCGATCAGCATCGCGCCGCCGAGTCCATGAAAGAAGTTGCGCGAAAGCGAGAACGCGTGTGGAGGTACGTCGAATGCCCGATGCGCGTTGAAATGAGTAAAGCCGGTAAGAATGATCCATCCGATCGTTCCCATCACCCCTGCCCAAAGCAACTTGCTCAGGCGGGAGATGGCGGTGATCCGGCGGTAGAGCAAGAAGGCGGTGAGCGTGCAAACGCCGATTGCGACCAGCGTCGCCGGCATCGCGACCCAGGTCAGTTGCAGGTTTCCCGCGAAGGTCAGAGGGACGGTCCAGGTGCGCGTTGACCATACGCGCTCTAGTCCAGGCCAGAAGAAGGCCGCGTATTGGGAGAGACCGACCGCTCCCGAGGCAATCGACAATGGAGCGCTGAAGGAGAGTTGCCAGATAAAGAGGAACGAAACCATGCGGCCCAATTTTTGCGGGCCGTAGATTTCTTTCAAGTAGCGATAGGACCCGCCGGAGCCGGGCATCGCCGCGCCAAGTTCCGCCCATACCAGGCCGTCGCAGATCGCGAGCACCGCGCCTAGTACCCATCCCAGCATCGCCTGTGGGCCGCCCATCACGGTGACAATCAGCGGGATCGTAATAAACGGTCCTACGCCGATCATGTCGATCATGTTCAGCGCAGTGGCGGAGCCGAGGCCGATGCCGCGGACGAGTTGTGGATGGGTCGGGGATTCGTCTTCGCGTGGAATTGTCATGAGATAGGTCGTTGGCCGTTTTCCGTCCTGTCAAGAAAGGGCGACGCGCGAGAACTGATTGCAGAGCGCGAAAAGCAGGTTCTTCGCTTCGCTCAGAATGACAAATTCAGTTTGACTAACGACCGATTAAATTCACAAACAACCGCACCGCCCCGGGAACTCCCGCGGGCAACTGACGGAAGAACGCATATCCGGTGTA
>JBAVAA010000717.1:0-2733 GCA_049585515.1 Terriglobales bacterium
GTGCAGCCTCAGGGATGGGTGCCGCCACTGCCAAAGAGTTTGCCGGCGCAGGAGCCAACGTAGTTGTCGTCGATCGCAACGCTTCACTGGCCGCCCGCGTAGCCAGCGACATTCACAGCGGATCGCCGCTCTTAGGCGATGTCAGCGATTCCTCCTTCTGTGAGCAAGTCATCGAAGCCACTGTAACCCGCCATGGCCGCCTCGACATTCTCGTCAACGCCGCCGGCATCATCGTCCGTGCCGACGCGCTTCACACTTCCGACGAACAATGGCAGCGCATCATGGACGTGAACGTCAAAGGCCTCTTCTTTATGAGTCGAGCCGCAGTGCGCCAGATGAAGAACGCGGGATCCGGTGTTATCGTCAACTTTGGTTCCATCTGGGGTGGCGTTGGAGCCACCGGAGTTGTAGCCTACTGCGCCTCCAAAGGCGCCGTGCATCAGATCACCCGAGCCATGGCCCTCGACCACGTCAAAGACGGAATTCGAATCAATGCTGTCTGCCCCGGAGAAGTGAATACTCCTATGATCGCCTCCGAGCGCTCTGAACCGGTCACCGTCGAATTCATGGAGCGGCTGGCAGCAACCGTTCCCCTCGGCCGATTGGCCGACCCGGTCGAGATTGCGCGCGTCGTTTTGTTCCTGGCATCGGACGCTGCGAGCTACATGACCGGCTCGCTGGTCAATGTCGATGCCGGCTACACAGCGAGGTAAGTTCGAATGAATTATCGTACGCTGGGCCGAACCGGAGTCTGGATCTCTCCACTTTGTTTGGGCACGGATAACTTTGGCAATCCCACTCCGGAGGCGGAATCGATCGCAATCATCAATCGCGCCCTCGAAGCTGGCATCAATCTCATCGACACCAGCAACAGCTATGCCGAGGGAGAGTGTGAACGCATCATCGGACGCGCTCTCGAACTCAACGGTCAACGCCAGCAGGTCATCCTCGCCACCAAAGCGTACTATTCCACCGGCCCCGGCCCAAACGATCAGGGAAATTCCAGACTGCATCTGATAAGAGCTTGCGAAGACTCACTTACCCGCCTCAAAACCGACCATATCGATCTCTATCAACTCCATCGCCCCTCGTTCGACGTTCCAGTCGATGAAACCTTGGGCGCGCTGACCGACCTCGTGCGCCAGGGCAAAGTTCGCTATATCGGCAGTTCTACCGCACCGGCCTGGAAGTTAATGGAATCTCTAATGGTGAGTGAAGCGAAAGGATATGCGCGTTTCGTCTCCGAGCAGCCTCCCTACAATCTCCTCGACCGCCGTATCGAAAACGAATTGCTTCCCCTCTGTCGCGCTTACGGCATCGGCATCCTCGCCTGGTCCCCGCTCGCCATGGGCCTCCTGGCCGGCCGTTATCAGGAAGACTCCGCCCGTCCCGCCGATTCCCGCGCCAGTTTGCGCGGCGGCATTTACGCCGAGCGCGTAACCGACCGAGCCATTCGCATCGGCAACAAGTTCGTCAAGTTGGCTAAGTCGTTCGGTATGTCGCCATCGCAAATGGCGATGACCTGGGTCAAAGATCAGCCGGGGATCACCGCGCCCCTGATCGGTCCCCGTACCCTCGAGCAACTCGACCACCTGCTCCCCGTGCTCGAAATGCAGCTGACTGAGGCGATGAAGGTAGCCTGCGACGAATTGGTCCCGCCCGGCAGCGCCGTCGCCAATTTTCACAATACCTCAGGTTGGATGAAGACCCGGCTGATCGACTAATCGACCGCGTTCACCTCGCGAACCGGGCTATATTGGCGTTTCGCAACTCTGACCGTGGCATGCGCAACTATAGGAAGATGTCCCGTAGAATCAATGCTCCGTTAGGAATCGGGGCGCCACCAACTTCCCCTCGATAAACTGGCCTTTCGCCCCAGCGCCGCCCCTTTTCCGCCCCTATGTATTTTCATTGGGGAATCGAATACACTAGGCTGGCTTTTCGCTGCCCCGAGAAGCTGGCATGCAATAATCCGATACTCGCCTTAACGGAACTGTATAAAATATTTCCTCGTACCTATGGCCTTAGAAGCGCGCCAACCGTCCCCAATACCTCGCCAGTCGCTCACTTCCGCAGTTGCCGAGAACCTGCGCGACAAAATCATTCGGATGGAGATTAAGGAAGGCGAACAATTACGTCAGGATGCGATAGCTTCCGAACTTCGCGTAAGCCGCATCCCGGTACGGGAGGCCCTGCGCCAACTGGAGTCCGAAGGCTTGATCACCATCGTCCCCCATCATGGCGCTGTAGTTTCGTCCCTTTCGCCGAACGATATCGAGGAGTTATTCGAGATCCGCGTCTTACTGGAATGTGATGTACTCAAACTTTCGATCCCTGGCTTAACCGACTCCAATCTGGCTCAGGCTGAACTGTTTCTAAAAGACTACGAGAAAGGATTGTCCCGTCAGGGCTATATCTCCATGTGGGGCCGGCTCAACTGGCGCTTTCATTCTGCTCTTTATTCCGGAGCCAATCGTCCCCACTTTATGTCAATCATCAAAAGGGTGAACAATAACGCCATGCGCTATACGGGGCTGCAGTTGTATGTCACTCGCGGATTCGAGCGCGCCAAAGAAGAGCATCGGCAGCTGCTCGATTTGTGTCGCGAACGCGATGTAACTGCCGCCTGCGACCTGTTAGAACAACACATCCGTTACGCCGGTCAGTCTCTGAAGCAGGGATTGCTCGAAGGCCGTGCTCAAATCTAACCTCCTCGCAATCCCTGTTCAGGCG
>JBAVAA010000718.1:0-1565 GCA_049585515.1 Terriglobales bacterium
GGTTTGACGGGAGCAGCGCGCTCGAGCGGAACCGTCGGTATCGCCTCGGGCTCGGCTCTGCCTGGCTTGACGGATAGCGGTGCCACGCCGGAGCAGGCCCTTGGCAGCTTTCTAAGTGATGTCCAGAGACGCAATTGGGGTCCGGCGTTCTCCCGCGTGGAGAAGACTAACGACGCCGTGAACGAACAGGGGTTCATACAGGAGTGGATTGGTTCGAACGGCGGGTTGCGGTCATTTTCTAACTTAGAGAGTTATGAAATGCGTCCGCTCCATGCGACTGATTCGGAAGCGCAGATGCGTGTGCGATTGCACTGGGCCACGCCAGTGGGTCCGGTCGACGACGTTCGTGACTTTCACCTTGTGCATCGCGATAAATGGAAAGTGGTATGGGACGAGGCTCCGGTCCCGAAGGTACCGTCACAAGTGATCCCCGTCAACTACCTGCGCTGGGATCTGGTCACAGGCACCGCGGGAGAAGAGTGGGGTTCACGCAATGTGGACGCGCCCCATGTACGCATCATGTCCATGAATGCGGTCGATACGGCCGAGGGGACGGTGGTAATGGGCGAAGTCGTCAATGAAGATACGATTCCAGCATTTGTCAACGTGAACGCTATATTGGTCGACGCCTCCGGAAGTGCGATGGACGAGGAGAGCAGTTTCGACAAGATCATTCATGTACTGTTGCCGAAACAGGTTTCACCTTATCGCGTCGACTTTCCCCATTTCAGCTTGATCAACGTGAAGAACGTGCGCATGGACGTGAAAGCGACCATTGTCCCGGCTTCGTCCGATCCCGTAATCGGGGCAATGAATCAGAAGTTGGAAACTGACGCGCAGGGCCGGGCGGTGCTGCACGGAGATCTGCTCAATCAGAGTGGCCAGACGGTAAACATTCCCCATGTGATCGCAAGCTTTTACGATAACAACGGCAAAGTGGTGTGGGTTTCCGATGGATACGTCGAGAGCGCCCTGCTTCCGCAGGCCTCTGAGCCCTTCGCCGTTGAAATCCCCAAATCGGTGGCCGGGAAGGTACAGAACTTTCATGTCGTCGTCAACCAATACAGTTTGCAAAAGTCGTAACCCCCGGAGCAGATGGCTGGCCGCATCGGTTAGCGCCCTTTGCCTGGCAGCGGCGTCGAACGCGCAAGTGGGAGAGCTTCGCGTTCCCTCGAAGGTGGTGGCCGGAACCACGATTTCAATTCCGACCACGGGCAGCGGCACCGGGACCTTTTACCTGATTGGACCATCGGTTGTGACAAGGCGCGATGTGGACCTGGGACAGCAAATCTCGGTTCCCTCCGAAGACCTGCGGAGCGCTGGGCGCTATGTGGGAGTCCTTTGCGCTGATACTTGCGGAAGTGTTGAATTCTTTGTGATGCCGGCAAAGCCGGTCAGCCTCACCTTCCTCGTGCATCCGTCCCGTGCTCCCGTGGGACAAAATGACGTAATCAGTGGGGTGGCACTCCCCTTTGACGAATTTAAGAATCAAGTGCTGGCGCCGCTCACGGTGGGCTTCCAGTTGACCGCGGGCGGTTCCAGTCTGATGTCACACTCGGTCTCGT
>JBAVAA010000719.1:0-6368 GCA_049585515.1 Terriglobales bacterium
ATATGTTCCGGACTTACCGGGAGTGGTAACCACAGCCCAAACCAGGGCGGAAGTCCGCTCCTTGATCCAGGAGGCGATTGAGTTTCACTTGGATGGGCTTAAGGAAGACCGGCTGCCTATCCCGGAGCCAAGTGCGGAAGCCGAGGTAATCTCAATTAGCCGATAACCAAATCCATGGCCAACTCTTCCAAATACGATCGGCGTCCCATGCTGGCCTGCGAAATTGCAGCGGATCGCGTGCTGGCCGGTCGCGCCGCAGATAGAGGGCGACTGGTGGAGACGGCGGCGGCGCGGGAACTGGCGCCCGGCATGGTCGTACCGGACTTAATGGAAGCGAATCTGCGGGACGGCAAGGCGATTCGCGAGGCGATTGAAAGCGCGCTGGGGAGCGTTGGCGGGCGGTCGCGGGACGTGATCGCCATTCTGCCCGATACCTCGGTGCGCGTGGTGCTGCTTGATTTCGAAACGCTCCCACCCAAGCGGGACGAGGCCGAGGCGGTGGTCCGCTTCCGGCTGAAAAAGTCCCTTCCCTTCGATCCCGACAATGCCCGGATTTCGTATCACGCCCAGGCGTCCGGAAAAGGCGTACGGGCGGTGGCGGCGGTGGTGCTGAACACGGTTCTGGAGGAGTACGAGTCGGCGTTTCGCGACGCAGGCTACAGCCCGGGCGTAATCATGCCTTCGATGCTGGCGGCGCTTGGAGCCGCGGACGCCGAACGTCCGACCCTGGTAGTGAAGGTGGATGCACGCACGATCAGCATTGCGATTCTGGATCAGGAGCAACTGCTTTTGTTCCGCACTCTCGAAAATGTGCGGGGCGTGACCATCACCGGCGATCAACTGGCGGAGGAAGTGTATCCTTCGGTGGTATTTTTCCAGGACACCTATAACCTGAACATTGAGCGCGTGTATGTGGCGGGCCTGCCGGAATCGAGTGGGACCTCGACCGCGCTCAAGAGCCAATCGGGCGCGGTGGTTGAGGAACTGGTGGCGGCCTCGCAGATCGGGTCCACCACCGGGACGGTTCCGCGGTGGCGCATGGCGGGAGTGGTGGGAGCGTTGATTTCGTAGGTCGCTTCTGGCTCCTGGCTCCCAGCTTCTCGCTAAGGGCCTGACGAGCGGAAGCCAGGAGCTGGAAGCCAGAAGCTATTATGCGTTTGGATATCAATCTCGCGACCCGGCCTTATGAAGATGCCCGGAAATTTTGGGCGCGCTGGGGCGTGGCAGTTGGGCTGCTCGGCGTTTTGACTTTGCTTCTATTGAGCTTCACCGTGAACGAATGGCGCAACGCGGGCAAGGATCGCCAGGAAATCGCGGGCCTGCAGGCGCAGATCGCGGAGCGCGACCACGAGCGGGCACAGGATCAGGCCGTGCTCGACCAGCCCGCTAACCGCAGCACGCGCGATCAGTCGCAGTTCGTGAATGGACTGATTCAACGCAAGTCGTTCTCGTGGACGCGTGTGTTCGAAGATCTGGAACAGGTGATGCCCCCGAACCTGCATGTCGTCTCGCTGCGTCCGGAATTGAATGAGCAGGATCAAATGCAACTCGATATGAGGGTAGCGGGCGACAACCGCTCGGCAGCGATCGAACTGGTCCATCGCATGGAAGGGTCGAAGCATTTTCAGGGAGCGCAACTGATGTCGGAATCGCAGGAGGGGGGAAACGGATCGAACGTGGTGGTCGCTTCGGTGATCGCGATCTATGTTCCCGATGTGGTTCCCGACGTGGTTACCGGCGCCGCCGACTCCGCGGACAGGAGCAATCAGTAATGCCGGATCTGGGAAATTCACGGCGCAAGCTGAAGATCGTGATTGGGGCGATGCTGGCCGCCGATGTGATCGCGGCCGCAGTTCTGTTCTCTCCTCTGGTCGGTTCGGAGCAGTCGCGCACTCAGCAATTGAACCAACTGCGAATCGGGCTCCTGAAAAAGAACCGCGACGTGACGCCATTGCGCGGCATGGACAAAAAGATCGGTGTGGCCAAGGAGCAGATCGGCGAGTTTTACAAGGATCGCTTCGCCGCCAGCGATTCCGAACTGTTGAACGAGCTTGGAAAACTGGCGTCGGAGAACAAGATCCCCATGCAGCACATGAGTTACAAGGAAGAAGCTCCGGAAACCTCGGGCGTGATTCCACTTGAGATCGGGGGAACTTTTACCGGCGACTACCTGCAACTGGTGCGGTTCATCAATACTCTCGAGCGGTCGAAATTGTTTATCGATGTGGATAGCGTGGATCTCGCCGGCGAAACTGCGGGATCGGTGCGGCTGCAAATCACCATGCACAGTTATCTGCGGTCGGGTGCTTAAGTGAAACTAGGAACCGAAAACCGGACGCAGCTCATCATACTGGCGGTGCTGGCCGGGATCGCGATCCTGGCGCTGGCACACGAGTATTGGCCGTCATCCACGGCCACCGAGTCGGTGGCATCGCAGGCAAGTTCCGCGCCAGCCAAGCAGGCAATGCGGCGGTCGGCTTCGGGAAAAATGGTGCCGGTGGTTCCTCCGCGTCTGGATCCAACCCTTGATCTGAAACTGCTCAGTCAAACCGAAGAAATCAAGTACGCCGGCAATGGAAGAAATATTTTTGTTCCTTACTCGGTCGCTGTGATCCCGAAACCGAAGAAAAACGGGGTCACAGATCGGCCCGTCGCCTACGTGCCGCCGCCGGTTCCAGGGCCGCCGCCGATCACGCTCAAGTTTTTTGGCTTTGCCAACCGCCCGGGCGAGACGAAGAAAGTCTTTCTGGTACAGGGCGAGGACATTTTTATCGCAGCTGAGGGCGACATTGTCGACCGGCGCTATCGCGTCCTGAAAATCTCGCCGACCGCAGTGGACGTAGAAGATGTGATCAACAACAACCGCCAGAGCCTGCCGTTGATGCAGGGGGCTCCAGGATAGATTGGTAATTTGCAATTAGTAATTGGAATTTTTGAAGGCGAGTGAACTGTATGCAACGTCGTGGTTTGAGATCACCAAAATCACAAATTACAAATCACAAATTACAGATTCGCCAGCGTGGCTACATGATGATCACGCTGATGCTGGCGGTGGCGCTGATCACGATCGGGCTGCTCGCCGTGCTCCCCGACATTAAACAGCAGGCGCAGCGCGACCGGGAGGAAGAGTTGCAGCACCGGGGCACGGCCTACATGCGCGCCATTCAGCATTTCTACAAAAAATTTGGACGGTACCCCACGCGCGTCGAGGAGCTGGAGAATACCAACAACCTGAAGTTCCTTCGCAAGCGTTACACAGATCCGATGAGCCGGGACGCAAAGGGCAAGGAAAAGGACTTTAAGTTTCTGCGCCAACAGGACATCACCTTAAACAGTGGGCCGGTATTGAATCTGCCGGGACAGCCAGGGCAGCCCGGACAACCGGGACAAGGCGCTGCCGCAGGCGCACTGGGCGCCCTGCAGGGAGCGCTTGGCGCTTTGGGAGGAGCTCAAGCGGGCGGCATTCAGCAAACCGGAGCGACGGGACAGACTTCGGCGAGTGGCGACTCCGGCAGTTCTTCATCCGGCAGTTCGGATGCATCGGGAAATTCGAATTCGTCCGGATCGTCGTCTTCGAATTCCAGTTCGGGTTCCAGTTCCGGCTTTAATGGGCCGACGTTCGGAGGAGGCCCGATTCTGGGAGTTGCGAGCACGAACAAGAAAGACAAGACGGTTCGGGTGTTCGCCGGAAAAACCCACTACAATGACTGGCTCTTCATTTATATATCGCAGTTCGATCGCGGAGGCCTGCTGGTGGGCCCCGTGGATCCCAATCAACCTCCGGTGGCAAACCTCAACGGACCCGGACCTAGCGTTGGAGGAATGCAGATACCCCCCGGTGGATTGGGGCAAGGGCAAATGCCGAACGGCGGCATGACCCAGGGCTTTCCCCAACCTCAGCAAAATCCGGTGCAGCCGCAGCCGCCGACTCCGCCGCAACAATAATTTCTGCATTCGAAAACTGTCCTGGCAAATGGAAAAGCCCCGCATCTTCGCGGGGCTTCAGTAAAGCCAGAAATCTTTGAACACTACACCTAAACGTTGAAGGAGGAACCGCACCCGCAGGTGCTCTTCACGTTCGGGTTTTCAAATTTGAAACCAGCGCCTTCCAGGGTTTCGATGTAATCGACATGGGCTCCGCCGAGATACATCAGCGAGGTGGCGTCCACATAGACTTTCAGTCCCTCAAAGTCGAAGACCTTGTCCATCATGCCCGCGCCGTTCTCGAAGGCCATAGAATACTGGAAGCCGGAGCAACCGCCACCGACCACGGAGAGCCGCAATCCGGACGGCAGCGGCGTCTGCGAAGCCATGATCTCCTTAACTTTAGCAATCGCGGATGGGGTCAAAACGGGTGCATTCGCGGGTTGCACTGCGGGTGTGTTAACGCCGGGTGTGGTGATGGTGGCCATGTGTTTATCTCCTTGTGACAGACTAGTATAGCAAAGGTTGCGAGCGGCTAGACAGGGCTTTTCAGAAGCCGCGCAAACTCCCTGAATTCACCATTTAGATGCTGGGCCCACGCAAGAAGTAGCACTCTCCGCTTGCCAACGGGTCTATAATCGTGCGCAGCAGGGAGCCGTACCCGAACGCCGGCGATACCATGAAGTTTCGCTGCGGCGCAGAATAGCACCTTCGGGAATTGGCTCGAACTCAGATCCGAGGTGACGTATGACTCCTATGTTCATGCTGCTTGTCGCGTGGGGTATTCTGACGGGCATCCTCATTATTCTCCTGATCTACAAAAGCACCCTCAGCATGCACGAGGACGATTCCATCTTCCTGCATGACACCGAATCCCAGATGCATAAGGACCAAACGGAAGTTCTGGCCAAGATGCGAAAGATCACTCCGATTGTCAAGGTGCTCGGCGCCCTGTCCGGGGTCATGATTCTGATCATCGCGGGGTTGTTCATCTACCAGGGGCTGACCAGCGCCACCACGTTGCAGTAAAGACGGACGCCAACTGAAGCTTGGACAAACTCGCGGTAGCGGCGGCGTTAGTATTTGCCGCAGTCTCGCGGGTTCTTCTTTTTGTGCGGCAAAGTCCGCAGCCTCCAAATATGCGAACGCCGGAGCATAACGTTGCCGTTATAGGAGGCGGTCCTGCGGGTGCTTTGGCCGGTGCTCGGCTGGCAGCGGAAGGCCGCGATGTCGTTCTCTTCGACGAAAAGCTCGCCTGGGAAAAACCCTGCGGTGGCGGAATCACGCACAAAGCTTTGCTGCAATATCCGTTTCTGACGGAGGCCGGGGGCGAGGATAATCCCGGTAATCTTAATCGCAATTTCGTCGACCGCTGCGAGTTGATCAGCCCGTCCGGGCAGCGGGTGTGCTTCAATCTGCAGTATCCGGTGGCGATCTTTTCCCGGCTGGCGCTGAATGGATTGCTGCTGAAGCGAGCGCGGCGCTCGGGCGTTGCGGTGCATCAAGAGCGCATCACGCGGATCGCGCGATACAGCGGAGGCTGGCAGCTGTTTACGCCTCAGGGTGAATATCAGGCCTCGTACTTGGTGCTAGCAGCGGGCGCGCGCACTCCGTTCCGCTCGCAATTTCTATCGCCAATTGCGCCTAGCGATTTGATGATCACTGCGGGATACTTCATTCCCGGCCGCAGTTCGCTCATGCAGGTCCAGTTTCTAAAAGGAATCACCGGCTACATCTGGATTTTTCCGCGGGCGGACCATGTATCCGCGGGGATCGCGGGCAAGATGGGGGAAGCCCCTGCCGCTGAACTGCGGCGCATGTTGGAACGGTGGCTCGAACAAAACGGCTTTTGTCTGGACGGCGCTCAGTTTTATTCGCACATACTTCCGTCATTTCGTGCCGAGACCTTTGAGAATCTCGAAGTCTGCGCCGACGGCTGGGCTATGGTTGGCGACAGCGCGGGACTGGTGGACCCAATCACGGGCGAGGGTCTGTACTATGCGCTTCGATCGGCGGAGTTGTGCGCGAGCGCATTGTTGGCGGGACGGCCCGACGAGTACGCCGCGCTTCTCCAACAGGAAGTGCTCCCGGAGTTGAAGCTGGCCGCGAGCGTTTCCCAGCGTTTCTACAGCGGGCAGATTTTCGGGGAAAGCGTACTGGAGCGGATGGTGTCTCTAACCGCGCAGAGCGCAAGTTTTCGCGAGCTGATGAGCGACCTTTTTGCCGGGATGCAGGGCTATCGCGATTTGCGGGCACGGCTATGCCGAATGCTGCCCTCGGTAATGGCGCAGGGCCTGGCCGGAACGCTGCGCCAGTCATGGAGCGCCGGAGCAGAATTCGCCGGCGACCCGCTAGCTGAGTAACTGAACCTAGAAGCGCGAAAAGGGCCTGCTGTCTGATGCACCGCCAAACAGCAGGTCCTTCGCTTTGCTCAGGATGACAAG
>JBAVAA010000720.1:0-3373 GCA_049585515.1 Terriglobales bacterium
ATCTTCAGCTAAACTCACGTCTCGGATGCCAGACGATCATCAAGAAGCCGGGTAAAGTAGTAGTAGAAATTCCGGCCTGGAACCGCAATTACGTTTCGGAAGAGCACTAAGAGAATCACACTCGCGCCATCAAGGTTTTGGGAAGGGCACGACTTCAGTCGTGCCGTTACGAACAAAAATGAAGCGGCTTCAGCCGCTGAGGGCCAACACCCTATTTTTGAAGGAATTCATCATGCCAAAAGACCTTGCCTGGAACGACGCCGACGACATCGGAATCCTGCTCTCTGAAGCCCATCCCGAACTCGATCCGCTCTCAGTCCGCTTCACCGACCTGCACAAATATGTAGTCGCGCTCCCCGGCTTCAAAGACGATCCCGCAAAGTCAAACGAAGGCAAGCTAGAAGCAATCCAGATGGCCTGGCACGCCGAAGTGCTCGACCGCACCCAGGGATAAAGCGATCATTCAGGCAGCACCCTGCCCGGGTTCCACTCGTCACTGTCGAAGAGCGCAATCGCTGTTCTCCTGACTGATGCGTCGGGGGCTCAATGGGAATCCGCCGCACACAGCTCAAGTGCGTGCCGCGTCTCAATGGCCCATTGGACAAGCGGGTTCTCGTCGTTGTATAAGGCAACTTCCACATCCTCATCACCCGCTCGAATGCGAAACTCGTGTATCAACGGGTGAAGAATGACAACATCAAATTGGGGCGGAGCGAGGCGCACCTGCTCAAGCTTCGAGAATTGTGCCTTGATAGCTGGGCAATTCATTTCATTCAGGTTCCAGGTCTTTACGTGCACGTTTTTCTGAATGTCGTCCGGTGAGAGATTTGGAAATTTCCGATGCAGCGCCATCATTTGGTCGTAGACGGATGCTGACTCAGCTTCTCGTACGTGCGCGGCAAGGTAGCGCGGCAATCCGGAAACCGTATCGGACTTTTCAGGCCCAATGACGAAAGAATACTCAGGGATATCTGTGTGCAGGTCGCGGTGCGAACGGTAGGCAACGTAGACACCGTAGCGCTCGTCAACCGGGAAAAAGTCGTCGAGAGCCTTATCGAAGTGATTGCTCATCCAATCCCAATCTGCACTTGACTGAGCTGACAAGCTCCCGCCGGTAGAGAAGGACAACAGAAGGGTAGCAACTAACAACCAACAATAACGAGAAAACATGACTGTATTGTGCCACCAGCGGCCCGTAGTTCTTACCCCACAGCCTACCGCACGCCCACCGTACTCGGCGTCAAATCCTCCACGCTAGCATCGCGCAAAAATTTCGCCGCCTCTTCAGGCGGCGTCGGATTGATATAGAATCCCGTGCCCCATTCAAATCCCGCCGTCTTGGTCAGCTTCGGCATGAATTCAATGTGCCAGTGGTAATACTCGTTCGCCGGATCCTGTGCCGGCGACGTGTGCACCACCAGGTTGTAAGGCGGATTATCAAGCACGCGATCCGCCTTAATCAGCAGCAACTTCAGCGCCCTCGCCAGATTTTCAAACATCTGCGACGATGAGTTCTCGAAAGCCGATTCGTGGCGCTTCGGAAGAATCCAGGTTTCAAACGGAAACCGCGGAGCGTAAGGCGCCAGAGTCAGAAAATCTTCATTCTCCGCCACCACCCGGACTCCGCTGTCGATCTCCTGCCGGATCGCGTCGCAGAACACGCAACGCTCCTTATAGATGTAATACTGCTTGGCTCCCTGCAGTTCTTCCACCACGTAAATGGGCACAATCGGCAAGGCGATCAGTTGCGAGTGAGAATGTTCGAGCGACGCGCCGGCTGCTTCTCCATGATTCTTAAAGAGCAGAATATATTTGAACCGCCTGTCTTTCTTTAGGTCAAGAATGCGATCGCGAAACGCCCACAGAACGTCTTCAATTCTTTTCGCGGGAAGCGAGGCCAGAGTGGCATTGTGGTCGGGCGTTTCAATCACTACTTCGTGCGCGCCAATGCCATTCATCTTGTCAAACATACCCTCGGCCTGTTTGCTCAAACTGCCTTCAATGCCGAGTGCCGGGAACTTATTCGGAACCACGCGCACCGTCCAGCCCGGGCTGTCTTTCTGCGGACTATTTCCATTGGCGCTAGGCCGGTACGCCAGGATCTCCGGCGGCGTCTTGCTTTCATTGCCATAACAGAAAGGACAGAATCCGCCCTTGATCTTCACCGCTTCGCGCACAAAATCGGTAGGCCGCTTGGCACGATCCGTGGAAATAATCACCCACCGTCCCACGATCGGGTCTTTTCTCAGTTCAGGCACGTACTAAATCCTTTCAGTTTGCGTTGCCAAAGGCACGATTGTACGACACGGGAAAGGCATTTTGAAACAACTCGAATGAGGGATGGCTGTGTCCGGACTCATAGTATACGGCGAGCACATCAAATCGCCACTCCACCCCATCCCGCGAAAGACGCGCGGGCTGGGGGCCCGGCTGGCACGAAGGGGACATCAGGCGTAGGAAGTCCCGGGCAACTCGCGACAACTCCCGTTGCTTGTCGCGATCCACCGCCGCCTCGGCAGGCTTGAAGTCGCGCTTGGTTCGGGTT
Organism: Terriglobales bacterium; assembly: GCA_049585515.1. Classification (GTDB taxonomy): domain Bacteria; phylum Acidobacteriota; class Terriglobia; order Terriglobales; family Acidobacteriaceae; genus Acidiflorens. The sequence goes on from JBAVAA010000720.1 coordinate 2,546, forward strand.
TTCACTTCGATAAAACACAGCACGTCCCGCTCCCATCCGACCAGATCCAGTTCGCCGCGATGAAGCGGCGAGCGGAAGTTGCGCGCAATGATCGTATAACCCAGCCGTCGCAAATAGAAGTAAGCGTCTTCCTCGCCGCGCCGCCCCGTGAGTTGGTGCGCGGGCAAGTCCTCAGGCGAGAGCGTTTCAGCGGCCAGCCAGTCCAGCGCGCGAAGCACGGCATGAGTCAATCGTCCGGCAAACATGGGAACCCCATGTTCACCCTAGCCCGCGCCCACAACGACTGATGTGATGGTGATCACCGCGCGTTCGGTACAATTCGCAACTCGCGTGCGCGCTAGCAATTCTCTAGGAGGGATAAGAACGCATCTCTCGTGATTCCAGCCGTTCGCATCAGGTTGGTAATAATATCTCGCCCGACCTCGGCATACTTGGGGACGATCAATGGCCGAGCGACACCGGGCTTCTCCAGTTTGAGGTGGCTGCCCTTCTGGCCTGCCAGGCGATAGCCAATCTGTTCAAACACGCAAACTAGTTTGTGCCACGGAAGTGGATTTAGGCGTGACATCGGCCTTCTCAAAGCCAAAGGGAACCGGGACGGGGAAGTGAAATGCTCCTTTACGCGGAATCGCAGAACGCTTTCCGTGTCGTGCCGCAGGGCGGCCCGCCACGACGCTCCATCCTAGTTCTCGAAGCGCCTGCTCAAACGTGCCCCGCTCGAAGCAGCTCACAACAAACAGTTCGGATGCTTCGGCAAGATTTTTCTTCGCTTCAGCCTCGGTTTTTCCCTGCGTCGTAATGTCCAGCGGAGGGCAATGAGCCACGTAC
>JBAVAA010000721.1:0-13543 GCA_049585515.1 Terriglobales bacterium
CCAGCATTCTGGTCGAGGTCGCTACCGCTCTGCATGGCTTGCCCGACACTGCAGCGGTGATGGAGAACATCGCCGACCGCCTCCGTGTGCTTCTGCGTTCGACCGCCGTACTCGTCTTCGTTCAACACGAAAAATTATTCCAGTTGCAGGCCGTATCGACCGAGTCTCCTCAACTGGCCCTTTCCATTCGGTCGCGTTTTCAACACAATCAACTGCGATCTTCGCTGGAAATCGCGACCCGTGCGGTCGCTGCCGGCGAACGCATCACCGTGAGCATCGATGCCACGTCGCACTTTGGAGAAGATTCTCCCCCAGGCGTCCTCATCGCAGCGCCGTTTCGTACCTCGCACTCACACGGCGCGATCCTGGTCTATCCTCGTCATGGCCAACCGTTCACCCCTGAAGACAAAACCCTCGTCTCGGCCCTGGCCGGCTTCGGTGCGGTCGCCATCGCCAACGCCGAGCTCCACGGAATGGCTCGCGCGCAGGCCCACGAACTGCACGAAATCCTCGAAATTTCTTTCGAACTTGGCTCGGCGGGAAAGCTCGAAGAATTCATGCAAACCTCGGTGGTGCGAGCCGCTGCTTTCCTCGGTTTCCGCCGCTGTTTCATCGGCCTTCTAGAAAATGCCACTTTCCACGTTCGATGGGGGGTGGAAAACGGCGTGGCGCGCCCCGTTGATATCCCTCTACACGAAGGCGTTGCGACCCAAGTGCTGAAGCAAAAGAATGTTTTCGTCACCGACGACGCTGCTGCAACTCCCGGCGCGGACCTCGATTTCGTTGCCGCTTTCCAAATACGCCAACTCCTGGCCGTCCCGCTGCTCGGTTCGAACGGCGATGTGCTGGGAATGTTCGGAGTGCTCGATCGCATCGAACCAGGGCCGATCCACGACGAGGATGTTCGACGGGCTCGCGCTCTGGCCGCGCAGATTGCGATCGCTCTTGAACTCACCCAGAACCTGCACCAATCCGAGGAGCACCGCCGCCGCGCCGAAGCCCTCGTCACCATCGCCCTCGAACTGAATACCGTCCTGCATCTGCCCGACTTCATGCGCAACTTCGCGCAGCGCGCCTCGGCTCTGCTCGGTGGCCGCTCGGTTGCTCTACGAGTGCAGACCGCGGATCCGGATACCGTCCTGTTGAGCGGCGCCTCTGAAGTAAACGACCAGCAACTACTCCACCGCTTCAGCCAGACGCTTGCCGCGGCCCTGCCGAAATATCCCACTGACATTGAATTCGCCCCAGCCGGTGAAATCCTGGGAACTGCTCTCGCCTCCAATCTCGGATGGACGGACTGTACTTTGGTCCGGTTGGCCGGATCATCGGGAGAAATGGTGGGCGTGCTGTGTATCGCTGACCGGGGCGCGCCGCCCTCCCCGGACGATCGACTGCTGTTGCGCGCCATCGCCGGACACGCCAGCATCGCGCTCGAAAATGCCTGCCTGTTTACACGCATGCAGCAGGCCAATCGTCACTGGATGGAAATCTTCGATGCCATCAGCGACTTCATCGTGGTCCACGACGAGCAGCACAATATTCTCCGCGTCAATCGCTCTCTGGCCGACTTCGTCGGCATCGCCCCCGATCAGCTGATCGGCGTCAACATGCGCGCGCTCGAAGCGCTTTCTGCCGGCGCTTCGCCGCACTCCTGTCCCTTTTGCCGCAGCGGTGAAGGACTTGATGAATACGTGCATCCCTCGCTCGAGCGCACCTACCTGATTTCCACCTCGCGCATCCATGCCGCGAGCAGCGCCCAGTTGCAGATCGTGCACGTGCTCAAGGACATCACCGACCGGCGTGAGGCCGAGCGCCGCTATCGCGAACTGTTCGATAATATTCAGGAAGGGATTTTCTTCTCCACGCCCCAGGGGCGCTTTGTGGAAGTCAACGACGCGCTGGTTCGCATCCTCGGCTATAGCAGCCGGGAAGAGGTCATTCAGCTCGACATTCCCACCCAGGTCTATTTTTCTCCACAGCGGCGGGACGAGTTGACAGCCCAACTCGCGCGCGAGAACGGCCTGCGCAATCACGAAGAAGTTTTCCGGCGCAAAGACGGGTCGCCAGTCCACGTGCTCATCAACTGTTTCGGCATTCGCGATTCATCCGGCAACATTCTGCAGTATCGCGGTCTGATGCTCGACATTAGCGGCCTCCGCCAATCGCAGACCGAACTGCAGAAAGAGCGCGATTTCACCAGCAAGATTCTCAGCCACACCCAAAGCCTGATTCTGGTCACCGACACCGAAGGCGCGATCAGTTATGCCAATCGGCGTTGGGGCGGACTCGGGTTTCAGCAGAACCAGATCATCGGGCATCTCTTGCCCGACTTATGCGCGCCCACGCGCCGCCCCGCGCTCCGCGAGGCGCTGGCCGCTGTCGCCCGCGGCCAGCAGGTGGATAACTTCGATGTTCCCCTGCTTCGCGGCGATGGCGTCAGCGCTCAGTTCTCGGCCAATCTCAGCCCCATCAATGGCGAAGATGGCCGGGTCAGCAGCATCGTGGTCGTGATGACGGACGTCACCGACTCCGCCATGCTGCGCTCCAAGCTTCTGCACGCCGAGAAAATGGCGGCCGTTGGACAGTTGGTCTCCGGCGTCGCCCACGAAGTCAATAATCCCCTCACCGCCATCCTCGGATTTGCCGACCTCTTGATGGAAAATCCCGAACTTCCGGAAAGCGCCCGCCGCGATCTGCGCGTGATTCTGCAGGAAGCGCAGCGCACCAAGCAGATCGTGCAAAACCTGCTCAGCTTTGCCCGCCAGATGCCGCCGCAACGCCAGCCGATTCAGGTCAACTCCATTCTGCAGCGCACCGTGCACTTACGCTCCTACGACTTCATCAGTCACGGCATTCAGGTCGTCGAACGCCTCGACGAATCCCTGCCCCAGGTCATCGGAGATTCCCATCAGCTGCAGCAGGTGTTTCTCAATATCCTGAACAACGCGTACGACGCCGTCCGCGAAACCGCGCGGCCTGCCCGCATCGAGATCATGAGCGCTCGCACTGACGCATTCGTCGAGATTTCCTTTCGCGATAATGGCCCAGGCATCCCCGATCCCGGCCCGATCTTCGATCCTTTCTTCACCACCAAAGACGTGGGCAAAGGCACGGGGTTGGGCCTGAGCATCTGTTATGGCATCGTCCGCGAACATGGCGGCGAAATTCTTTGTCACAACAACGTTGACTCTGAAGGAGCGACTTTCATCGTTCGCCTTCCGGTGGCTTCCGAGCCGGCATCCTTCGGGGCGGTTGCAGGAGTACGACTAAAATGACCCAGTCCGGAACAAAGCCAGGAACTAGAACTGCTCTCGCGCCCGTTCTTCTGATCGAGGACGAACCCGCCGTAATGGCTCTGGTACGCGCCGTCCTTGAAGGTCACGGATACGCCGTCGTTCCCACCGAATCTGGCGCCGATGCCCTGCGCCTGCTCGAGACCGGCGAATTTCACGGCGTCGTCTCCGATATGCGAACTCCGGGAGGGGTGGATGGCGCCCAAGTCTATGCCTGGATCGCCGCCCATCGCCCCGAACTGGCCTCCCGCCTGGTGTTCATTACCGGCGATATCGCCAACGAGGAAACCGCCGCCACGCTCCGCCGTACTGGTGCGCCTTGCGTGGAAAAACCCTTTCGTGTGCATGAATTCATTGCCGTGGTCGAGCAGACCCTGGGACGGGCCGAGTTATGACACAGACTCTAACGACGCAAAATCTGACGAAACACGACTTGACGAAAAACGACTTCCGCATCCGGCTGCTGATTGTCGATGACGAACAAACCATTCGCCGCCTCTGCATGACCGTCGGCGAATCGCTCGGCTTTCACTGCCTCGAAGCCGAGAGCGGCGATGCCGCCCTCGCCGTGCTTGAAGAGCAACCTGTTCACATGGTGCTCACCGATATGGTCATGCCGCGCATGACGGGAATCGAATTCCTCGAGCATGCGAAGCGGACGTATCCCCGCATTGAAGTCGCGGTCATGACCGGCCACGGATCGGTCGAAACCGCGGTGCAAGCGATGAAGCTGGGCGCGTACGATTACATTGCCAAGCCCTTCGCCCCGCTCGATGACTTGCGCCATTTCCTGCGGCGCATGGCCGACAAGGTCCGCCTCGTCGAAGAAAATCTCTACCTCCGCGAACGCTCCGAAACCGAGACTTCCCTGCACGGCATCATCGGCAATTCCACCGGCATTCAGAACGTCCTGCGCCTGATCTCCCGCCTCAAGGACACGCGCACTCCCGTCCTCATTTCTGGTGAAAGCGGAACCGGCAAGGAACTGGTGGCTCGCGCCCTGCATTTTCGCGGCACCATGGCCAACCGCCCCTTCGTCGCCGTCGATTGCGGATCGCTCGTTCCCACCCTCATCGAAAGCGAATTATTCGGCTACGAAAAAGGCGCATTCACCGGCGCTCTTCGTTCGAAACAAGGCCTGCTGCAATCGGCCGATACCGGCACGATCTTCTTAGACGAAGTCGGCGAGCTGCCGCTCGAAATGCAAGCCAAGATATTGCGCTTCCTTCAGGAAAAAGAAGTCCGTCCGGTGGGCAGCAATCAAAAAGTCAAAGTGGATGTGCGCATCATGGCCGCCACCAACCGCGATCTCGACGCCGAATACAAGAAAGGAACTTTTCGCAAGGATCTTTATTTTCGACTCAATGTCGTCACCATATCTCTGCCGCCTTTGCGCGAGCGCCGTTCCGATATTCCCATCCTGGCGGCATTCTTCCTCGAACGCCTCGCCCCCGGACGCGGTGTCCAGCTCTCGAGCGGCGCCATGAAAGCTCTGCTCGATTATGAGTGGCCTGGCACTGTTCGTGAGCTTGAAAACTGCCTGGAGCGAGCCGTCGCTCTCGGCGATCAGGGCATCATCGAGATCGACGATTTGCCGCCGGCAATCGCGCATGCGGAAATGCACGCTGAAGGGCTCGATTTGCAAGCCGTTTCTGGCACCGACCTCGAAGACATCGAGCGCGCCACCATCGAACGCGTCTTTTCCCAGGTAAAGGGAGACAAGGCCCTGGCCGGTAAAATGTTAGGCATCAGCCGGGCCACGCTCTATCGCAAACTAAAGCGTTACCACATAGGCGCGCGAGAGGAACCTCCGCAATCCTCAACGTTGCAATAGAGCTAAGGCGAGTGGAGACCCGTCCATCCGCATGCGTAGGGACAGCCGCCCTCGGCTGTCCGGGAGCCGATCGCCACGCCGAACTGAGACAATTGTTTCAATCTGAGACTGTCTTAACCCCAAGCCTGAGGAATTTCCCGATTCCAGCGCACAAAGGCACGCCTTAACTGCCTGTCTTTACTCCACTTACTCAGAAGTGCATGACCGTCCCAGTTTTGGTGTAACTCGTGCACTGTTAAATCGCAATAGCGCGATGAGTCTTTCGAAAAAGCTCTTCCACCCCCGGGAAGAGAGAAGATTCGTTTGCTTCCAGCTCAAGAACCGAGGCTTTCACCGTGCCCCATCAGGCGACGACTCATGCTCTCGAACAGGACATCGTAAGCCGCCTGGCCCGGTTCTTTCCCGAAGCCACGCCGGTGCGGATTCCCGTCCGGCTCAGCCGCGCCGCGAGTACTGGCATCGGCAATCTCACCAGTAATGACGCCGCAAATGGCGGCTTTATTCAGGATACGGTTATCGAGTTCGGCACGCCGCGCGAGGTCCTTTTCATGGTCAAGCGTCCGCTGGACTTTGCCGATCAAGTCGTGATCGAAAGCAAAGACGGCTCGCTGCATGCCGAAGCCTCCGTGGTCGCGGTTCAATATCACCCGGAGCAAACCGTTGTTGCTGTCCGTTTCCTCAAACCTGTTCCCAATTGGATTGTGAAATCATGACTGCGCCCACCCAACCGTCTGTGCCGCCATCTTATGAAGAGCGAGCAATCACCCTCATCGCTCTGAAACCCATCTACTCCGCTTTAGTGCGGGAATTTGTAATCGAGGCTCCTGCATGTCCCATCAAGGACAATCAAGACCTCTCACCTGAGTCCGTCGACCATGCCGCTGCCTGGTTCCAGCAGGTCGATGTCCAGATCCAGGTACATCAGTTGCGCCAGTTTCTGCAAAGCACGCCATTGGCCAGCGAACCGGCTTTGCGCCAGCTCCTCATGTATCACCTGCAGAAGCCCGCCAAGTCGGCCAGCGACCGTGACAAGACGGATTTTCTGCTGGTCCAGTATTTTTCATTCTGCGCGCCATCCGGCATGGAAGACGCCGACGTCGATCCCGAATACGTTGCTCAGGTGCTCGAACCGGTCCTCGGCCCGCAACAATTGAAGCTCCCAGCGTGGCTGAATCCTCTCGAGACCATCGTGCACTCGGCGTCCGGCTGCCAGCGCCTCAGCGAACTGCTCTACAGTGGCGCCCTCGAACAAGGACGCAAGCTCAAAACCGACAACGCGGGCCGCTATTTCGAGCCCGCAGCCATGGTGGCCTTTGCCCGCTTCAGCTTTATGATCCGGCGGATTTTTTTCCGCCTGATGCAAGATGATCTCAATGCCATCCACGATGGTTTGCGCGAACTCGAGCGCCGCGGCGTCTCCGTCGTGGATTGCCGGCGCGCGCAGTTCTCCGCCGACGAACCGGTATCCCGCCTGCGCCTGATCTGCCAGTCCTGGAAAGTAATGTTCCACGCCGAATATTCTTCCGGGCAACCCCTGCGCATGCTGGTCGACCTCAGAGCCGCAATCGACGATGCGCTCCAGAGCGAGACCCACCAGGTTCCGCTGACCGCGAATGCGGCCGCTGCCTCCAGATCGGGCAGCGGAATCAAAAAGTAAACTTCCTGGTAGAGACGGGGTTTGCCTCGTCTCCTCCAGCCATTCAGAAAGCCACGATGAGCATAAATCGGCCGATTGTCCTGATCCTCACCAGCGACCCCGTTTTCTCGCGCGAAATTACGGCGCACTGGCCGCAGGAGCCAGCCCCTCATTCCGGCGCTCCGGATTTCATCGTGCTCGACGCTGCCTTCGCACGCGACCTTAACGGCAGTAACTACGATCTCGCTATCGCCGACGCCGCTGACGTTGATGACGTACCTCGGATTCAGCACCTGAAGCAGCCGCTCGCTGCCGCGGGAAAGCCAGCCATTGTGATCCATTTCCATACCGCGGCCGATTTCTATAACTTCAGCAGTCCCAACGACGGCGTCCTGGAGTTGTCGCGCGAGGCGCAGTTCTGGCCGGCGATTGCCGGTCTGATGGGACGCGAGATTCTGCGCCGCCGGCAAGCCGAGGCGCGCACCCGCGATGCCGAAACAACCGCGGCCGGCGCCCATGCCGATGCCACTCTCGGCCGCTATATGCTCGAGATGCGCACCAACATCAACAACGCTCTCACCAGTGTGCTTGGCAATGCGGAACTTCTGGCGCTCGAGCCCGGACTCCCAGCCAGCGTGCAAGCGCAAGCCGATACCATCCGCAACATGGCCCTGCGCCTCCATGAAATCTTTCGGCGCTTTTCTTCAATCGAAAAAGAACTCACCGTCACCGCCCGCGAGACAGGCAAGAAAACAGCTCACACTGTCGCCGGCGGGCACTGAGGCCGTCGCCTCTGCAGCTTGACTTACCTCCGCCACTTGGAGCATGATTCCGCCGACAGAAATCAAGGAGGCGTTATGCCACTGTTCATGCACCAGGTAGCGTATTCCAGCGAAGGCTGGAACGCTGTGATTTCGCACCCTCAGAACCGCATCGAAGCCGTGCGTTCCGCCATCGAGAAGTTGGGTGGAAAAGTAGTGAGCGGATGGCTCTCGTTCGGGCAGTACGATGTTGTGGCGATCACGGAAATGCCGGACCTCGTAGGCGCCGCCGCGATCGGCATGGCATTCGCAGCGGGAGGAGCCTGCAAGAGCGTACAAACAACTCCCTTGCTGACCCAGGAAGAAGGATTGCGGGCGATGAAACAAGCGGCCGAGTGCGGCTATCGTCCAGCCACCTCGCGCGCCGCATAGGAAAACGAGCCTCGCAGAATCGGATGCGCGGGACGTCCGCTGGTTTGCCAGCGTGCCGGAAGCGCCAAGTCAATGACTGGCAACGGAGAACTGGCAACTGAGAAATGCCCTTACGTGCTGAGCACTTTCTCGCGCTCCTCGGCATCCTGGAGTTCCTCGCGCGGCGAACTGGGCATGGCGAACTCCAGCACTTCGTCGATAGTTTTCACGTAGTGGGCGGTTAGTCCCGTCAACTGCTCTGGCGTCAGGTCCTCATCCACGTTAGTTTTGTTTTCGGCGGGCAGGATCACGTCATGCACTCCGGCGCGTTTGGCGGCCAGCACTTTTTCTTTGATACCGCCCACCGGCAGCACGTTCCCGCTCAGCGTGATCTCTCCGGTCATCGCGGTCAGCGGACGAACCTGTTTGCCGGTCAGCAACGACACCAGCGCCGTCACGATGGTGACGCCCGCCGACGGGCCGTCTTTCGGGATCGCTCCCGCGGGCACGTGAATGTGGATGTCATGGCTGGCGAAAAATTCCTCGTCGATGCCCAACTGCTTGGCGTTCGAACGCACCCAGCTGCGCGCGGCCTGCATCGACTCGCGCATCACGTCCTGAATCTGGCCGGTGATGATCAGGTCGCCCTTGCCTTTCATCTGGTTGGCTTCGACGAACAGCACGTCGCCGCCCGAAGGCGTCCACGCTAAACCAACGACCACGCCGGCGCGCTTGGTACGCTCGGCAATTTCGCCCTCGCTGCGGACTTTGATGCCGCCCAGAAATTCCTGGACGATCCGCTCGGTGACCACCAGCTTGTCGGTCTTCCCTTCCGCCAGGCGGCGCGCCTGTTTGCGGCAGATGGTGCCGATGGTGCGTTCGAGGTTGCGGACGCCCGCTTCGCGCGTGTAATGACGGATGATGTAGCTGACCGCGTCGGCCGGGAATTCAATCTGCTCGGGGGTGATGCCGTTTTCTTCGATTTGCCGCGGGATCAGGTACTGGAACGAAATGTGAACCTTCTCTTCCTCGGTATAGCCCTGCAGTTCGATAATCTCCATGCGGTCGCGCAAGGGCTCTGCGATCGGATCGAGCATGTTCGCCGTAGTGATGAACAGGACCTTTGAAAGATCGAAGCTCACATCCAGATAATTGTCGCGGAACGTCGCGTTCTGCTCGGGATCGAGTGCTTCCAGCAGCGCCGAAGCCGGATCGCCGCGGAAGTCGCGCCCCACTTTGTCGATTTCATCGAGCATGAAGACGGGGTCTTTGGTCTCCGCACGGCGTATGCCTTGAATGATCTGTCCCGGCAAGGCCCCGATATAGGTACGGCGATGGCCGCGAATTTCGGCCTCATCGTGCACGCCGCCAAGCGACAGACGCACGAACTTGCGGCCCAGGGCCCGCGCGATGGATTTGCCCAGCGAAGTTTTGCCCACGCCCGGAGGTCCCACGAAACACAGAATCGGCCCCTTCATACTTGGCTTCAGGCGCCGGACCGACAGGTAGTCGAGGATGCGGTCTTTTACCTTCTGCAAGTCGTAGTGGTCGGCGTCGAGAATCTCTTTCGCCTTCAGGATTTCAATTTCTCCACCCGAAGTCTTCGCCCAGGGCAGCACGGCGAGCCACTCGATGTAGTTCCGCGTGACCGAATAATCCGCCGCCATCGGCGACATGCGCGCCAGACGCCCTAATTCCTTCAGCGCTTCTTTCTTCACTTCGTCGGGCATGCCCGCCGACTCAATCTTTTGTTTCAGTTCTTCGGTGTCGCGCTGGCCCTCATCCTGCTCGCCGAGTTCCTTCTGGATCGCCTTCATCTGCTCGCGCAAGTAGTATTCGCGCTGCGTCTGCTGCACGCGGTCCTGTACTTCCGACTGGATCTTATTGCGCAGTTGCTGAACTTCCAGTTCCTTGGCCAGATGCTGATTAATTTTTTCCAGACGCACACGAACGTCGGTCGTCTCGAGCGTCTCCTGCTTATCGGAGGTGGAGAGCGATGGCAGCGACGAGGCGATGAAGTCCACCAAGCGTCCCGGCTCTTCGATGTTCATGGCGACGGTCGAAAGCTCGTCGGAAAGGGTCGGAGAACCGGCCACGATCTGCTGGAATAAGGTCAGTACATTGCGCTGCAGCGCTTCAATCTCAGAATCCTTGGGAGGAATGATCTCCGGAATCGTGGTGACGCGCGCGCGCATAAATGGGGTCAACTGCGCGAAATCCGCAAGACGCACCCGCTCCAGCCCTTCCGCAAAAACGAACAGGCTCTGGTTCGGCATCTTTACAACTTTGTGGACCACCGCCAGCGTCCCGATGGCATAGAGATCGGTCGGCGCCGGCGCGTCCACGCGCGCCTCGCGCTGTGCCACGACGACGATGGTCTTGTCTTCGCCGAGCGAATTGATCAGTTGCACAGAACTTTCCCTACCGACGGTCAAAGGCAGCACCGCATGGGGGAAAAGCACCGTGTCGCGCACCGGCAAAATCGGCAGCGACCGCTCCGTGGTTTCGTAAGATTGGCCGCTCGAAACAGAATTAGAAATAAGATCGCTCATGATTTTCCCTTGAGTGAGTTCCGCTCAAGTTTTGATGAGCGAAACTGTCAAAAAGATGCAAACCTCGGTGCTAGGCTGTTGAATTCTAGACCTTTTTTGGCCCTTTGCAACACTCGAAAGACGCGCCGCCCCACTCCGGTAACCTGCTGGCTGCTTTCGAACCGAGATTATCCGGAAAACTGCATGGTGGCTGTGCACTTCCTCACAACGAATTGTGATGAAAAAACATCAGCCGCCCCGCAAACTTGGGAGCTTTACAATGAGGTATGCCCATCTCAGCTAGAAATAAACTTCGCGGGAAAATCGAGGACATCCAACTCGGCGATATCATGGCCCATGCGGTCGTTAGCGTCGGGGACAATCTGATCGAAAGCGCCATCACCCGGCGGAGTGCCGACGAACTACAACTGAAAAAAGGTGACGTGGTCACTGCGGTCGTTAAAGCTACCGAGGTAATGATTCAGAAAGATTGACGGCGCTCATTGCACATCTACAATCTTTAGCGTCGTCACCTGTCGTACCCATCGCGCCATTCTTTTTTCATCCGGGAGGACGAGGCGGTACGGCCCCTCTTTGGCATCGAGCGGCTTCCCATCCTTCAAGAAAGCCAAAAGTATTTGCTTTTCGGTAAACGCCGGATCAATCTCGGGCAGGGCAATCACTACGCGATAGCCATCGGCAGCTTCGACCAGCAAACACAAGGCCAGCCGTTTTCCCCTCATGGATTCCCCGAACTCAACTCCCGCCTTTTCCAACACGGCTTTGAGTGGGACGCCTTCATACCTTGCCGATGAGCCAGTGACGGTGGTCGTGATCTTCACGCGGCAGGGACTCAAGGTCGGACTTTGCTAATACGGTCTGCTTTCCGCCCTCGATTTGAATGGCAACTTGCTGACACGCGGCGACGGCGGGGTGCAACGCCAGGGCAAGTAACACGAAGAGAAGGGACGGGCGATTTCTCATGGTCACACTCCCGGAATCGTTATTTCGGTTGCTTTGATAAAAGCGGACTCACGCTGCCGGATAAATTCCCAGCACCTTCACCAGGTCCGTGATTTCGCCCAGATGGCGCACCGCGTGGCGTAGAGCTTCATCGTCGCCGCGCAGCAGGTCCACAAAAAACACATATTCCCATGGGCGCCCGCGCATGGGCCGCGACTCGATCTTGCTCAAACTGATGTCCCGCAGCGCAAACACGCTGAGCGCCTTGAACAGTGCTCCTGGGATATTCTTCACGCTGAACGCCAGCGACGTCTTGTCCGCATTGCGCGCCGCCCGCGGTTTTCCCCGCTTAATCAGAAAGAAGCGCGTAAAGTTCTTCTTGTCATCCTCAATCCCGGCCTTGAGAATCCTTCCCTTATAAACTTGCGCCGCCCGCTGGCTGGCAATCCCGGCCGCATCGCGCAAGCCCTCGGTCACAACCTGCTTGACGCTCCCGGCCGTATCATAGAACGGCGTGGGCTCGAGTTTGGGATTCCTGGCGAACAGGTCGCGGCACTGATCAAGCGCTACCGGGTGCGAGAATACCCGCCGGACGTCGCCGAGTTTCGTGCCCGCCAGCGCGATCAGGTTGTGCACGATGCGCAGCCGGAACTCGCGCTCGATGTGAACGTCGCGGCTCAGTAGAAGATCGAAATGTTCCGCAACAGAACCAGCCAGCGAATTCTCGATCGGAATCACCGCAGCGTCGACTGTTCCCAGTTTTACCCGGTCAAACACTTCTAACGACCGCGCGCAAGGCACCACCGCTGCCCGCGGCAACATGGTTTCGGCCGCCTCGTGGCTGAAAGAACCAAGCTCGCCCTGGATCGCAATCTTCATGAGGTAATTTCCACTTCACAGTAGAGACGGGGCTTGCCGCGTCTCTAGGAGAGAACCGATCCTCTGCAACTCATGCGACCGGCGACCGCGCCAACTCCTTCGTCATAACCAAAGCGTCGAGATGGTTGGAATAGTATCCGGCGACGGTTTTTTCCACAAAGTATCCGTGGCGCTTGTAGAAGCGAATCGCAGCTTCATTATTCACCGGGGTCTCCAACGCCACCGCGACCGCGCCCGCCTTAAGCAATTGCTCTTCCGCGGCGCGCAACAACGCCGAACCGACACCGGCGAGCCTGGCCTCGGCCACGACGTCGATGGTGATAATGTGACTGGTTTTGCGGCGAGTTTCTGCGACTACGAAACCTAGAATCCCGCTCTCCGCTTGCGCCACCAGGGTAAACGACCCGGGACGGCGCATATAGAAAGCCAGCTCCGGACGCGAGTAGGCCAACTGCGCGTCGAAGCAAGCCTGGTCGATCCGCCATACAGTGTCAAAATCGGCTTTCTCGAACTGGCGGATCTGAAACGGCACGCCGCCATTGTAGCGGAGTGTGGAAGGGCAGTGGCCCCGGGGCTCGAAGCCCGAAGCTGGCAACCAAAGCCGTTTTAGACTCGTTTTTTTCCACTACCTCCCCTTGCGCAGTTGCATCTATAAGAAGTACGATTTCTCCCCAGAGGCGACCGTGGGGCGTTTCATTCTCATCGACGTTGTCGTAGCGTTCGCACTCTCCTTCTTCTGGTACGCCTGGTTTGTCCGCTATAACCGGAAGCGCGCCGGCAATGTGCTGCAGTGGGTTGAAGCAGCGTGCCTCGGAAAAGGCCGGGTCGTCGACCGGCAATGGCAGGCCAGTAGTTCGCGGCTGAAGGCCACGCTTCATCTTTCTTCACGCTGGTTTGAGAACGCCCATCTCACCATTCTCCTGTTGCCGCGCCCGCTGCCGGCGCATTGGGCTCTGAGCCGCTGGCGCCATCAGCAGGAAACTCTCACCTTCGAAGCCAACATGGGTTTCCCCCCGGGCTTTCATCTCGATATCATCCGGCATCGCTGGTCGGGCCACGCGGGCCCGAAGAGTTCCACCCGCACTCGCGCCTGGACCATCAGCCGTCCCGGCCCCGTCGTGCTCACGACCAAGGAAGACTGGCCGGTGGAACTGAGTCCGGTGGTGAACGCGCTGACCAACTGGCGCGACAAGGATTTTCTCGGCGTCCGTTTCAACTCCACCTCTCCGCACTTC
>JBAVAA010000722.1:0-3008 GCA_049585515.1 Terriglobales bacterium
AAACATAGCCGGTGGGCCGGGAGATGCCGAACTCGGCGCACAGTCGGCTTAGATTTTCTTGTCCCCGTTGCGCTCGTATCACAAACTCCACCCGTTGATCGCGTACCGCCATTGTTCGCCACGCCATACTCGCCCGCTCCCCGGCGGACGCTTCACACTGCCGCACTCGCTCCGCTCGCGCGGCAGTGTAAAGGATGTCGTGATAACAGTTGTAAAGAATATCATGGAACAGAACAGGTTCACCGCTGCGATAAATGTATTGTTGTGGATGCGGCTTCAGCCGCTGAGGGCGACTAGCAATTGAAACTAGCCCGGGACCCGCACTCGAATCGTCTGCGGAACCGCGCGCAGCTTAGCCAGCAGCGCTTCATCGCAAGCCCGATTGATGTCGTAAATCGCATATCCCAGCGGCCCGCGAGTGTCCAGAACTTGCCGCTCAATATTGATCCCGCGATCCGCCAGAATGTCGTTGATTGCCCGCAAAATTCCCGGCACATTGTGATGCATGTGCGTCATCCGGTGCGATCCCGGCTCATAATCCAGATGACACTGCGGCAGGTTCACGCTCAGCAGCGAATTTCCGCTCTTGAAATAATCGATCATCCGCGCCGAAACAAACTGCCCGATATTCTGTTGCGCCTCCTCCGTGCTGCCGCCAATGTGCGGCGTCAGGATCACATTCGGCAACCCGCGCAACGGACTGGAAAACGCGCCCCCGCTTTCCGGCTCCTGCGGAAACACATCCACCGCCGCTCCCGCCAGTTTCCCGCTCTTCAAATGCCGGGCCAGCTCCTCATGATCCACCACAAACCCGCGGCTTAGGTTAATCAGGCAAGCGCCATCCTTCATGGCACGGATCTCGTCGTCTCCAAACAAGTCCTGGTTCTGCGCCTTGCCATCCACATGCAAAGTAATCACGTCGGAAGTTCCCAGCAGTTCTCGAAAGCTCACCGCACGCGCGTTCCCGCGAGCCAGCACGTGCGCCACATCATGAAAAACGACGCGCATGCCCAGCGCTTCGGCCAGATCCGATACCTGCGACCCGATCTTTCCATAGCCCACAATTCCCAGCGTTAACCCGCGTACTTCATGCGATCCCTCCGAAGATTTATTCCACACCCCGCTGTGCAGCCGCGTGCTCGCTTCAAACGTCCGCCGCAGCAGCAGGATGATCTCCCCGATCGCCAACTCGGCCACAGACCGGCTGTTCGAGTGCGGATCGTTAAACACTGCAACTCCCCGTTCGCTCGAAGCCGCGCGATCGATCTTGTCCACGCCAATGCAAAATGCCCCCACCGACACCAGTTCCGGCGCCGCATCCAAAACCGCCGGCGTGATGTGGGTCTTGGACCTAACTCCCAGAATCGAAGTCCCCCGCACCTTCTCGGCCAGTTCGCGCTCTTCGAGCGCTCCCTTAAGCGAAGTCACTTCGAACCCCGACTCTTCAAACTGCGAAGCCGCGACTCCGCTGATGTTCTCCAGCAGTAAAACCTTCAATGCCCCTCCGAGATTCAATTGCACAAGATCAACAGAGGATTATAAGGGTGAGAACTTCGATCCGTTCTGGAGATTGTCCGCTCCGTGCCGTAATATCAAGGTACAGGTTCAACCAGAAACGAGGACTTATGAGCACCCTACAACAGGAAAAAGAACAGGCGACTTTCCCCGCCTTGCAACCGCCGCGCCGCTATCTGTTCGGGCCGGGACCCAGCATGGTTCATCCGCGCGTCTACGACGCGCTCTCGAAGCCGATTGTCGGCCACCTCGACCCTTATTTCATCCAGGTCATGGCAGACGTCCAGCAATTGCTAAAGCCCGCCTTCGGAACCACCGAAGGCGCCACGCTGGTGATCTCCGGCACCGGCAGCGCCGGCATGGAAGCCGCCGTTTCGAATTTCCTGGACTCCGGCACAAAATTTGCCGTGTTCGCCAATGGATATTTCTCCGACCGCCTAACCGAGATGGCGAACCGCGCCGGCGCAAACGTAGTCCGCCTGGAGAAGCCCTGGGGCGAGACCTTCACCGACAACGAGGCGAAAGATTTTATCGCGCGCGAAAAACCCAAAGTCGTAGCCTATGTCCACGCCGAAACGTCCACTGGCGCTCTGCAATCGGGCCAGGCCATCTGTGCGGCCGCACACAATGCCGGCGCAATCGTGATCGCGGATTGCGTCACCTCGCTGGGCGGACTTCCGGTACAGTTCGATCAGACCGGCATTGACGTTGCCTACAGTTGCACGCAAAAAGGCCTGAGCTGTCCGCCGGGACTATCACCCATGGCCCTGTCGCCCCGCGCCATGGAAGTCCTGCGCGCACGCACGACTCCGCCACGAAGTTGGTATCTCGACCTCAAGTTGATTCACGATTACTCCACCGTCTCGCACCGCTATCATCACACCGCGCCCATTTCCATGTTTTACGCCCTGCGCGAGGCGCTCATGGTCATCAACGACGAAGGAATCGAGAACCGCTGGGAGCGCCATCGCCGTTGCAACAAGTCTTTTGTCAAAGGCGTCGAAGCGATGGGACTAAGCATGCACGTTCCCGAGGAGCATCGAATTGCAACCCTCAACACCGTGCGCGTGCCGCAAGGCGTGGACGAAGCCAAAGTGCGAAAGCAGCTTTTGGGCGGCCCCGGCATTGAAATCGCCGGCGGGTTTGGACCGCTTGCCGGCAAGGTCTTCCGCATCGGCGTAATGGGCCCATTGGCAACCGAAGACAACGTGCAATTTTTTCTGAAGGAATTCAAAAGCGCGCTGAACGCGAGCGGCGCTTCGATCTAGAGAAGGCCGAAGAAGAAGCCGGGCGGTAGGCGAAAAAGCATGAACGAGAAGATGTCAGGAAGAAACAAGGCAGTATTGATTAACGTTTGCATCGTAGGAACCCTGATCTGGTCCTATTACAGCGGTTACCCAATACTCGCAATTGCGATTTCCGCTCTCGTGCTCCTGACACTTGCAAATGTTCTCATGTACCTTAAGCACCGAAAACGGCGCTAAAGTGGTTTG
>JBAVAA010000723.1:0-2271 GCA_049585515.1 Terriglobales bacterium
ATCTTCATCAGAGGGAATGGGCGTGCTGGGGCCGCGCATGGCGGGGCCGCCATCCTGCATGTTGGTATAGAAGAAGTACGGCACCTGGTTGTCGACGGCGACGTGGTACATCTGCCCGATGGGCAGAACTACGCGGCGAAATCCGCGGCCGTGGACGGTGGTGATGTTGAGGCCGCCATCGTCGCTGATCACGAAACGATCGGCATTTAAGGGATCGATCCAGATGTCGTGGGTATCGCCGCCCCAGCGCACGGAGCGGAAAATTTCGCCCCCGTCGAGAGACTGGTGGACGTCGCTGTTGGTAACGATGACCTCATTCTCGTTAGTGGGAGAGACGGCGAGGTGAATGTAGTAACCGGCGCGACCGATCAAAGAACGATCCCAACTGACGACGCGCCAGGAGTCGCCGCCATCGTTGGAGCGCCAAAGCGACCCCTGATCGGCGGTTTGCATCAGAGCATAAATTCGGTTGGAATCGCTGGGGGCTACGGCTACGTCGACTTTGCCTACGGGAGATTTGGGAAGTCCATTGCCTTCGAGACGCGTCCACTTGGAGCCACCATCACGGGAGACGTAGATTCCACTGCCCGCGCCCCCACTCAATTCGGCGTAGGTGTGCATCTCGACCTGCCACATGCCGGCGAAAAGGATAAGGGGATTCTGCGGGTCCATAGACAGGCCGGAGCAGCCTGTTTTTTCGTCGGCAAAGAGGACGCGCTCCCAGTGCTGACCGCCGTCGGTGGTGCGGTAGACGCCGCGCTCCTGTTGTGGCCCGGTCATACGACCGAGGGCGCAAACGAAGACTATGTCGGGATTCCGCGGATGAATGACGATACGGCCGATGCGGCCGGTTTCGGAGAGGCCGACGTTGGTCCAGGTCTTGCCTTCGTCGGTCGATTTGTAGACTCCGTTGCCGCCGACGTCGGCTTCGCGGATCGCCCAGGCTTCTCCGGTTCCGGCGAAGATGATGCCGGGGTCGGAGGCGGACACGGCTAAGGAGCCGATTGCGGCGGCGGGTTGTTTGTCGAAGATTGGCTGCCAGTGGTTGGCGCCGTCGGTGGTTTTCCAGATTCCTCCGGAAGCGGCGCCGGCGTAGTAGGTGCTGGAATCTCCCGGGATGCCGGCGATGGCGGCAACGCGATTGCCTACTTTCGGTCCGGCGAAGCGGAATTTGAAACCTTCTTCCTTTTGTGTTTCCTTGTCGTTGTCGTCGCAGAGAGCGAAACTACCGAGGGTGAGCGTGGCCAGAAGGATGTAGAAGAGCTTGCGCCAACGAGCTAGTGAGAGCACCGTGCACCTCGCAGGAAAAACTGATTTTCGCATCTGACGGCTGCGCCAGGCACAGAATTCTTCTTCTGAACTTGTGGTGCCGTTGCGTCTACAAAAAGATTTCGATTACCGACAGCTTGACGAGACCAGCGACGACTCTTGCGTCATCTGTCCATTGACCATTCGCCAGATTCCCAAGGGATTGGCATCTTTCAACTCATCGGGCAGGGCATGATCCGGAAACCCCTGATAGCATACTGGCCGGACGAAGCGGAAAATCGCCTGCGTGCCCACCGAGGTTGAGCGTCCGTCCGAGGTCGCTGGATAAGGACCTCCATGCACCATGGCGTGACTGACCTCGACGCCTGTAGGAAAGCCGTTGAATACCAGCCGGCCGACTTTTCGTTCGAGAATGGAGATCAAGTCGGCATAGTCGCGCAGATCCTCATCGTTTCCGTGGATTGTCGCCGTGAGGTGCCCCTCGAGATTGTTGGCAATCTGGATGATTTCGTCGCGACCTGTGTTGCGCACGAGAAGCGTTGTCGGTCCGAAGATCTCGGCGGCTAGATCTGGATGCTTCAGGAACGACTCGGCGTCGGTCTCGAATAACATCGAACCCACCACAAAACCCTTGCCGGGGGCCGATTCAGCTGCCTGGGCGGCTGCGGTTGCGGCGGCGGATTTGCGCCTTGCGATTGCGGACTGGTAGGAGGAATGGATATTTGCGGTCAGGAGCTTGAATTCGGCCGAGGTTTCTACCAGTTCGCGCAGTTTGTTCCTGAAGGGAGCGTCGTCGGCTTGATGGGCAGATTGGGGGAGGAAAACCATTCCGGGCTTAGTGCAGAATTGGCCGGCCCCCATGGTGAAAGAGGCGTGCAATCCGGCGGCAATTTTGTCGCCTCGGTCGCGCAATGCGCCAGGAAGAATAAAAACCGGGTTGGTGCTGCTCATTTCGGCGTAGAACGGAATGGGCTCGGGACGCTGGGCGGCGAGATCCATCAG
>JBAVAA010000724.1:0-2952 GCA_049585515.1 Terriglobales bacterium
GTAGGTCTGCGCGAGTGCTCGCCGCGATCACCTCCGGTGATTCCCATGGGGCAGGCGGAAAATGGCGCGTCAGGCCAGGCTCGGTCGCCTTGCTTTGCCGATGGCCGCACGACAGGCAGATCGCTCCCACATCCCGGATGTCGGTCTCTTTCGATATTTCATTCTCTCGCGCCCCCGTTGAGCCCGCCACGACCGGACCGGCACACTCGTCGCAAGAGTAGACAGAGAGGTGAAGGTAGTGTTTTTTCATTCTAAATCCTCGCAAGCTCAAGCGACGGCTTCACACGACGCGCCGACCGCTCACCATGTTTGACCGGCTATTTCGCTAATATGTTCAGCCGTTCTTTCCGCTATGATTTGTGACAGGGTCCCCGCCTGTGGGTCTGTGAGCTGGTCTTGATGCCTTGTTTATTTTCCGACGGCTTTTTCAGCGCGGCCGATCCAGTTTTGAACTTTGCCAGCGTTCTTTTCCACTTCCCCGGAGACTTCCAAATCGGGGTCGTTCGTCGCCTTTCCGACCTCCTCCTTAATTTTCCCCTTCACTTCGTGGAGTTTGCCCTCGGTCCGGTCTTGCGTGCTTGGTTTCATCGTCTTTGTCCTTTCTTCTCGTCACAGTCAGTTAGGTTTTCGCCTAGTGTCGGTTCCACGGGCTGCTTTGGCGGAATGCCATAGGTCGCAAGTTCGGCCTCGGTGAGGGGGCCGTCATTTGTCTTGTGTTCCGCTGTCTCGTGTTCAGCCATTAGGCCACTTCTTTTTCTTCAACACCCGCTGGCGCCTGCGCCAGGTCTTCAAATAGCGAGCGGTAGTGAATCATTGCTGTCCTCAGCTCTTCGGTAGTTGCTGCGTCTTTGTCAACGCGGCTGGCAATGTCATGCGCGGATCGGTAGTTCTCCACCACGCGGGAATGGTCGACAGAAATATCGGCGGCGCGTTGATCGAATTCAGACACGGGATAGCCACGAGCTTTCATTAAAGACGACACCAGATCATCGGCTTCTGTCACCGCTCCCTTAGGGGAATCGATAAACCGAGACTGCACCGACTCCCATCGTTTCGAAAAATGTTCGCGTTCGACCGGATCCAGTTCACGAATGTTGAGCTTTTCAACCCGCTTCTCGCGATCCTCCAACTTCGCTTCTGCTTTTCGTTCTGACCCATGCACCTTTACCGCTCGATCGTACTCAGGGCCAAATTTTTTCCGCAGGACTGCCGTCGAATTCCTGCGCTTTCGTAAGTACAGCCAAGCCAGCCCTGCGATGACCAGAATCACCGCGACGGCAAGCGCAATCAGCTTCGGATCCAGCAGATCAAGATTCATTGAGACTCCATGCATCACAAACTGTTCACAAAACAAGATTTCTTCCCGAGGTTAACCCGGGGGCTCAGAAACGCGCTAATCGTCAGTATCAGACTTCGTGCCTCGGAAGACTGGTCAGAATTGATCGTTTTTGCAGATCAAATCATTGCTTCTGCATCCCGGAGACGCGATAGGTAGATCTTTTTCGTAAAGTGAGCGATTGTGCACAGCACTACCCGAGCAACTGAGCGAATCTGTAAGCTGTCTCCACAAGAGAGTTTGCTCATTCTCCCGGACTCAATCTAGATCCGACTAAAAGGAAACACATGAAAACGATTAAGTTGCTCTTTACCTTGCTCACGCTGCTCGCCGCCGGGGCTCTGGCCGGATGCTCGACGACGGTCGCTAAGTCACCCGACGTTTCCGACAGTATTCGCAAATCCCTCGATCAAGCAGGCTTCAAAACCGTCTCCGTCAGCCAGGATCGCGACAAGGGCGTCATAACCCTCGGCGGACAAGTCGCCAGTGAGAACGCCAAGTTAGACGCCGAATCTATGGCAAAGTCGCTCGCGGGCGCCCAGGTTGTCGCGGATCAGATTGCCGTGATTCCCGTGGGCGGAGAAAAAGATGCCAAGGCCGTGAACTCCGATCTGGACAAGGGCATCGAGCAGAATCTCGACGCTGCGCTGATCCAGAACAAGATGCACGACAGCGTGAAATACGACGTGAAGAGCGGCGTGGTCACGCTGACCGGAGAAGTGAACTCGGAAGACAAGCGGACGCGTGCCGAGCAGGTGGCGACCGGGGTTCCGAATGTTCAGCAAGTTGTGAACGATCTGCAGGTTAAGAATCAGAAAGCCAGTTCATCGCCATCACTATAGAAAAAACGGCGTAGTTGATACGCCAGCGAGAGAACGGAGGGCACCTGCATTCGGGGCTGCTCTCCCGCAAAGAGAGCAAGCCGGCTTCCCGGGCACCAACCGTCGCGGCCGGTTCGATATGGGAGATGCTATGTCGTTCGGAATTTACTCCATCGGGTTTGCGATTTTGATCTGCGGACTAGTTTACGCCGCTCACTTGGTGCATATGCCCGCGCACTGGATTGTCGTAGGCGCGATCGTACTCTTAGGGATTGGGATTCTGTCAGGCGTCAAGGCTACGCGTCAGAAAGACTCTGCGGAATAATTGGGCTGATTTCCTCATCACTATCGGGGCTCTGTTTGCTGGATGGTTGCACGGGACACTAGTCGTGAAGAACGATATTTAGAAGTGAGCTATGAACTTGCAGACCGTCTTCGCCATAATCAACGAAGCCCAGCTTTCTGAACCTGTTCATGAAAAAACTAACCCGGGACCGGGTCGTTCCTATCATGTCCGCGAGGGTTTCCTGACTGATCTTCGGTATCACAGTCTCGGGGGCACTTTCCTTGCCGAAGTGGGCAAGCAGGAGCAGAATTCTTGCCAGTCTCTTTTCGCTGGAATTAAAAAGCTGGTCAACTAGATCCTCTTCGTATCGGATGTTCCGTGCCAGCAGATACGCCACGAACAGATCCGAGAACGTGTGTTCCCGGTGCAGGGCAAGCATCATCGCCTTTTTATCAATGCGCAGTAGTTCGCAGTCGGTCATTGCCGCGGCTGACCCCATTCGCAAAGGT
>JBAVAA010000725.1:0-11093 GCA_049585515.1 Terriglobales bacterium
AAAAGCGCCGCTACGATGGAGCCGCCCGTCGCCGCGAAATTCGCCGCGCAGAATCCGCGCGAAGACAAAAAAGATAAAAGATAGAAGTTAGAAGTTAGCCACAAAGCAAACAGTTCACCAACCAAGCCGCATTGCTGATAAGCTGGAGGGCTAAAATTTAGAATCTAAGACCTGAAACCTAAAACCTAAGGCCAGTAACCTGTGATCTGTCACCTCTAATCTCAACCCTATGGACAGCGCACTCTTCGTTCACCGCCTGCATTTCGCCTTCACCGTGACCTTTCACTATCTGTTTCCTCAACTAACCATGGGACTAGCTCTGCTGATCGTCGTGCTCAAGACGATCGGCCTGCGCCGCAACGATCCTGTATATAACGAGGCAGCGCGCTTCTGGGGAAAAATTTTCGGCATCAATTTTCTGTTGGGCGTCGTGACTGGCATTCCCATGGAGTTTCAGTTCGGCACCAACTGGTCGCATTTTTCGCGCTTCGCCGGCGGCGTCATTGGCCAGACGTTAGCCATGGAGGGCATGTTCGCTTTCTTCCTCGAATCGGCCTTCATCGGATTATTTCTCTTCGGCGAAAAGCGCTTGAGCCCCAGGGCGCACTGGTGGTCGGCCTTTGGAGTTTTCGCGGGCTCGTGGTTATCGGGTTACTTCATCATTGCCACCGACGCTTTCATGCAGCATCCCGTCGGCTATTACACGGCTTCTGATGGAAGCTTGCAGCTGGCCAGTTTCTGGAATTTCGTGCTCAATCCCTGGGCCGGATGGCAATACGCGCACAACATGTCCGGAGCGGCAATCACCGGCGCGTTCATCATGACGTCGATTGGCGCTTTTTATCTGCTCGCGGGAAAGTGGACCACTCACGCCCGTATTTTTGTCAAGACGGGCGTGATTGCCGGCTGCCTGTTCAGCCTGTTACAGGTCTTTCCGACCGGCGACCGGCAAGGCAAAATGGTCACCGATCTACAACCCCCAACCCTCGCGGCAATGGAAGGATTGTTTCACGGCCAGCCCGCTGCCCCGTTAGTCCTGATAGGCCAGCCGAACGATCAGCAAGGCAAGATCGATAACCCGATTGTAGTTCCGGGAATGTTGAGCATGCTGACGTACCGCCGCTGGAATGCCAACGTCCGCGGCCTCGACGCGTTCCCCCGCGAAAACTGGCCCGATAACATTCCATTGCTTTATTACAGTTACCACATCATGGTAGGTCTGGGGACATTGTTCATCGCCGTTACCGTAGTAGCGTCGCTCCTGCTATGGCGCGGCAAACTTTTCCACGCCCGCTGGATGCTCTGGATCCTGATGCTCGCCGCCCCCTTCCCGTACATCGCCAATACCGCCGGATGGATGACCGCCGAACTGGGCCGTCAGCCTTGGCTGGTCTATGGATTAATGCGGACCGCCAACGGCTACTCCACCGCCGTCTCCGCCGGTAACGGCATGTTTACCCTTCTCGGATTTATGGGTCTTTACATGGTGCTCGGAATTCTCGGCTTATTCCTGCTCTGGAGGGAAATTGACCACGGCCCCGCGGGCGCTCCCATGTCCAATCTTCATCCCGCAATGGAGGCAAGATGAACATGCCGACTCTTTGGTTCTGGATTGTCGCGGCCATGGTCGCCACCTACGTCGTCCTCGATGGATTCGATCTGGGCGCGGGAGCAATCTATCTGGTTGCCGCCAAAACCAACGACGAACGCCGCCGCGTGCTGCGCGCCATCGGCCCCGTCTGGGACGGAAATGAAGTCTGGCTGCTCGCCGCCGGCGGCACGCTCTATTTTGCTTTTCCTGAGCTCTACGCCTCCAGCTTCAGCGGATTTTACCTTCCTCTGATGATGGTTCTCTGGCTCCTGATTCTGCGCGGCATCGGCATCGAATTCCGCGTGCACATCGAAAACTCCGTTTGGCAGGACTTCTTCGACGCTATCTTCAGCGTCTCCAGCATTCTGCTCACGGTATTTTTTGGAGCCGCTCTCGGCAACGTCGTCCGCGGAGTTCCGCTCGATGCCACCGGCTACTTCTTCGAACCGCTCTGGACCAACTTCAAACTTAGTGCCCACCCCGGCATCCTCGATTGGTACACCGTCCTCATCGGCGTCATGGCGCTGGTAACCCTGACCGCGCACGGTTCCTACTACGTCGCCCTCAAGACCGACCAGGATCTTGGCCAACGCGCCCGCGGTATAGCCTTGCTCTGCTGGCCCATGCAGTTTTTTCTGACCTTCAGTGCCCTGGTCGCGACCTATTTCATCCGGCCCGGAATTATGGCCAACTACGCCGAGCACAAAATCGGAATCCTGGTCCCAATCGTGGTCGTGGCCTGCCTCGCCGTGATGCTCTGGGCCAACCCCAAGGGCAAAGAGAAAGTAGCCTTCATCGCCTCCAGTCTCTACATAGCCTTTATGCTGGTCGGCGCGGCGTTTGCCCTCTATCCCGTAGTGCTGCCCGCCCGAGATCACCAGCACGACCTAACCATCTACAACACCGCCGCCGGCAGTCACGGCCTGAATGTAGGTCTAATCTGGTGGACATTCGCCGCTGTGCTGGCAATCGCCTACTTTGTTTTCATCTATCGAATGTTTCGCGGCAAAGTGCAGTTGGAAGAAGGCCTGTACTGAGCCATCAGCCATCAGCCGTCAGGTAAACCGACCTGGCACGTTAGCGGGTTTACCTGATGGCTGATGGCTGATGGCTGACGGCTGATGGCTGCCCACTCCCGTATAATCACTAAATGAGCGCTCACTCCCATTCCGGCCAGCAGCAGTCCTCCCCACAACCCATACCCGGCGTCAACGCCATCATCGCCGTCGGTTCCGGCAAGGGCGGAGTAGGCAAGACCACGCTCTCGGTCAATCTCGCAATCGCTCTGAGCAAGATGGGTTACAAAGTCGGATTGCTCGACGGCGATGTCTACGGCCCGAACGTCCCGCTCATGCTCGGCACCAACGAACAGCCAAAAGTGATGGGCGAAAATCAGATCGCTCCCATCAACTCGCACGGTCTCAAAGTCATCTCGGTCGGCTTCCTCAATCCCGGGGACAAGCCGCTAATCTGGCGCGGTCCCATGCTGCATTCCATCATGAAACAGTTCCTCGGATCGGTGCAGTGGGGACTGCTCGATTACATGGTCATCGACCTCCCCCCGGGAACCGGCGACGTCGCGCTTTCCCTGATTCAAACCGTCCCCCTGACTGGCGCCATCGTGGTCTCCACGCCCTCCGACGTTTCTCTGCAAGATGCGCGCAAGGCCATCGAATTGTTCCGCCAGATGAAGGTCGATATCGTCGGCATGGTAGAAAACATGAGCTACTTCACCTGCCCGCACTGCCAGCATGAAATCGACATCTTCTCGCGCGGCGGCGCGGAAAAGACCGCAAAACAATTCGGCATCGCCTACCTCGGAGGCGTCGAGCTCGATCCCGAAATTCGCAAATCGGCCGACGGCGGCACGCCAGCCGTGCTCCAGGGAGAAGATTCGCCCCACGCGAAATCCCTGTTCGCATTCGCCCGCAGCGTAGTGGCGCGAGTCGAAGAGATCAAAGCCACCAGTTCAGAAAGCGTGATCCAGATTCAGTAGCAATCGCCGGATTTCTCAACGGATGGGAAGGGCACGGCTTGAGAACTACTTTTCGGGCGCGCCGGTGGAACGGATGTGTAAGAGAATCCAGCCCCGGAGGGGCGAAATATAATAGCCCAGCGCCTCGGCGCTGGGAAAAGTGCGGAGAATGATTCAAGTCCCGGAGGGACGACCGAATTCTCAGGCACACTTTAAGCCGCGCCTTTTCAAAACAAAGTCAAATCCGAGTTTTTCCACGGACTGTTTCGCGGCTGAGGGCGCGGGAATCATCCATCAATTCCCGGCACGCGTTGGGCCCGCCGAATGCCCTACTTAAACTGCAAATGCAACTGATACAGGCTGCACTGCGTCGTGCCGCTCGCGCTGTTGAACGTAACAATGCGAACCACATAATCGCCGTTCGCTCCGCCGGGCAGCGCTTGCCAGCCACTGTTGTAGATCCCGAAGGGCGTCGTCACCGGAACCGTTCCTGACAGTGCAATCCAGTCTGTTCCGTCCGAGTATTCTGCCTGAGCATAACTCCCACTCGGCAACGCGTACATTCCAAGCGTAAGCACCAGGCGCACCAAAGTCGCGTTCGTCATGTCGATCTGATTGCGATAAAGTGAATTCCCGACTTCGCTCGTACCCGCGGCCGCGCTGAACGATCCCCAGCCAGAAAAGCTATAGTCCGATGGAGCGGCCATTATTCCCGACGCTCCCTGCGGCCCCTGAGCTCCGGTCGGCCCTGGGACGCCCTTCGGCCCGCGCGCGCCGGTATCTCCTTGCGGTCCTGGCGCACCGGGTGCGCCCACCAACGAGTGATAGTCGTTCCCATTGTCCGATTCCAGAAGCAGGCCGCCGGCAATCGAAAGAATGTACTGCCCCGCAGCCGGCGCGGGCATAGCCAGTCCCAAATCAACAAACGTAATCGCCGACTGCGCCACATTCCCCGCCTGCGGCTGTATGCTCAGCGGTCCGCTGCAAGTCGTGCCGGGACTGCCAGTGATGCACTGTGCACCTGAGATCGAAGAGATCAGTCCCACGAGGGCGATCGATAAATACTTCGCTCCACTTCCGAACTTCATGGAATCACCGCACTCGCTTCGTTGCTGTACCCGCTCTCGCCAACCCCGTTTACCGCCGTGGTGACGTAATAGAACGTCTGATGATCCGTTACCTGGACATCGGTATAAGTTGTGTTGACGATCCCGGACGCGACTTTTAGATACGGCCCGCCATGGATCGTTCCACGGTAGATGTTATAACTGGTCGTATTCTGGCTCGCGCTCCAGCTCAGCGTGACCGAATGCCCGGTGGCAGCGATCGTAGCTTGGCCACCGAGCGTCACATTGCCTTGCAACACCGTTTGCGCCCGAGCGAAATCCAGGCAAACCAGATCGAGGCACAGAACCATGCAGATTGTGAATGGCTTCTTCATTGGGCTGCGGAGCTCTAGTTTTCCGGCCCGCTTGCGTCGCTGCTAGCGCAAGCCGGATGACGGCGTGGCGATGAACTCACCCTCGCAGAAAACCGGGGATCGGGTCTGTGACGCCCGTACACACAATTAGTGATGAATCCTGTCGGCCGCGAAAAACAGCCCAGGTCTTCTATCCTTTATCGTTGCCCTTTGAACCTCTCCAGCCTGTAGCACAAGTCGGCCGTCTCATCTCTCAGCACCAGACGTGCCACCATTTCGCCGAGCGCCGGTCCATGCTTGAACCCATGGCCCGACCCGCCGCCGACAATCCAGACATTCGCGTTGCCCGGATGCCGGTCGACAATGAAATTGTGGTCCGTCGTGTTTTCATACTGGCAAACCCGGCTCTCGACCAGCGGCGCATTTTTCATCCCCGGAAAACGGTAGGCCAGATACCCCCGCGCCGCCGCCAGACCCTCTTCGCTCACCAGCCGCTGGCCCGATGTTGGATCGAACTCCGCCCCGCGCGTGTCATCGGCAAGTTTGAAACCTCGCCCCTGGTTCCCCGGAATTCCGTAGATGAAGTGATCGCCATGATCGCCCCACACCGGGACGTTGCCTTCGTCGTAGCGCCGCTCGCCCGCCGGAGTGCCAAAGAAAAACACATCTTGTTTGGTCGAAACAAAATGCGGACCCACCGTTTGCGGGAACAGTCTCCCCTGCCATGCACCACAAGCGAAGACATAATGGTCGGCAGAGATGGAGACGGGGCCGCTCGCAGCGGCAGTCGAGCCCTCGGATAACGACAAAGCTTTCCACTGGCTCGTTTCCAGATCCAGCGCCGCGACCGTCGCCTGCCGGTATTCGCCGCCTTCCGCGACGAACTGCTCAACCACCGCCTGCGTCGAAGCGCGAGCGAGCAGATATCCACTTTGCGGCTCGTAGATGGCCCACTGAATATCCTCGAAACTGATCTGCGGCCAGCGCCGCGTCAGTTCGCTCACCTCGAGCTGCTCAAACGGGATTCCCGCCTCCTTCAGCAACGGGATCGAGCCGCGCGCGAACGTGTCATCCCGTTCCACCATCCACAGCACTCCAATAGGGAAAAAGAACTTCCGCTTCCATTCCGCCTCATGCCGCTTCCAAAGATCGAGCGCCCGCGCCGCCAGTTTCGTATAGGGCTGATCGGGCCCATAGGCGCCGCGGATAATCCGTGTCTCCCCGCCCGAAGACGAGCGCGAATTCCCCGGACCCCAGGCATCCAGCAGCGTGACCCGCGCTCCTCCGCGAAGCAGGTAAAGCGCAATCCATCCGCCAAAAGCGCCCGCGCCGACAACCACGATGTGAGGCTTGATACTCATAGCTTGCAAGGAGTGTAAACTCACAGCCTGCATGGAGTGTAAAAGAGTCCAGCCCCGGAGGGACGACCGAACTCCGTCCAGCGCTTCAGAGTGTGCGTGAGAACTAGTTTTCGGGCAATCGGTGGAACGAGTGTAAGAGAATCCAGCCCCGGAGGGGCGAAATATAATAGCCCAGCGCCTCGGCGCTGGGAAAAGTGCGAAGAATGATTAAAGTCCCGTAGGGACGACCGAATTCTCAAGCACACAGTTGGAACCGGGCCGCAAGTCGAGCCAAGTCGATGCGGGCTTCAGCCCCCGAGGCCCTCAGACGCGTAACGCGCGGCAACCATTGCCTCCCATAAGCCATCTATTTTGCGGCATATGTCCGCTGCCACCCAGTCGCGAATTTACGGTTCCTCTCTCGTCTTGGCTATGACGCTAGGATTCGCGGCATGCCAGGGCGTCTCCGGCAACTCCTCCCCCAATCAAGTCAGCGTCACACTGAATCAATCCTCCGTCAATCTCGAACCCGGCGGCACCACTCAATTCAGCGCGACCGTCCTCGGAACAAGCAATACCGCGGTGACGTGGTCCGTCGATGCAATCAGCGGAGGAAATTCCTCCGTAGGCACCATAACAACTGCCGGTGTTTACACCGCCCCGTCGCAAACCGGAACGCATACGGTCACTGCCACCAGTGTTGCCGACACCACAAAAACTGCAAGCGCCACGGTTACGGTCACGAACAGCAACAACACGACGGGGTCCGTCCTCACCTATCACAATGACGATGCCCGCGACGGCGCATTTAGCCAAGAGACGATTCTGATGCCCTCCAATGTCAGCTCTTCGACATTCGGCAAGCTCGTCTCGTACCCGCTCGATGGCCAGGCGTACGCGCAACCCCTCTTCGTGTCCCAACTCAACATCAACGGCGCCAGCCACGATGTCGTTTTTGTGGCGACCGAAAATAACAGCGTCTACGCCTTCGACGCCAATGGTTCGCCAAGCACCGCTTTATGGACGAAGAGTCTGGGCACTCCCGTGCCGCACAATGATCCCTACGGGATTTCGCCGCAACTCGGAATTACCAGCACTCCAGTCATCGATATCAAGACCGGCACGATGTATGTTGTGTCCGAAAGCAGCGACGGCCCCTTCAAGTTACACGCGCTCGATATAACGTCGGGAGCGGAGAAATTCGGTGGCCCGGTTCTGATCACCGGCTCCGTATCAGGTACCGGATGGGACAACGTAGGAGGCACGATCACGCTGGAGGACTCGTGTTATCAACGCATGGGCCTCGCGCTAAACCCCATTACGAACCTGATCTACATAGGCTTTGGAGACTGTAACCACGGTTGGCTCCTGGCGTACGACAAGACCAGCCTGCAGCAGAAGGCCATCTTCAACGACACTCCCGATGGCGCCGGCGGCGGTCTGTGGGCGAGCGGCGGGGCCGTGGCCATCAACGATCAGACGGGAGACGTTTTTCTGATCTCCGGCGTCGATGCCGGTGATCCCGCCAGCGGATATAACGACGCATTCCTCCGTCTATCAGGCAGCGACTTGTCGGTACTGGATTATTTCCAGCCGGATAATGAAGCCTTATTGCGCGCCAACGACGCCGACCTCGGCGCCGGTGCCGCGATCCTGATGCCCGATAACTCGTCAAGCACCCCTCATGAAACCATCGGAGGAGGCAAGGACGGCCGCATCTTCATAATCAATCGCGACAGCATGGGTTCCTTCAATCCGAACGAGAATAACGTCATCGAGACCGTACAAACCGGAGTAAAGGAATTCAATAATATTTTCTCGACCCCCGTTTATTGGAACGGCTACATCTATTACCACTGCGACGACGACGTCCTGCAAGCCTTCAGTTGGAGCAACGGATTGCTCTCTTCGCAGCCCGTGTCATCTGCCGCGACGATCTTCCAGATGCACGGCGCAACCCCGTCGCTATCCTCCAACGGCACAATGAACGGCATTATCTGGGAGATCGATAACACGAACTATGGCACCGGCCCCTCAGTTCTACACGCCTTCGATGCAACCAACGTAGCCAACGAACTCTATAACAGCACGCAAGCCGGTTCCCGCGACACCGCAGGTCTGGCGTTGAAATTCACCGTGCCCTCGATCGTCGGCGGCAAAGTCTTCGTCTCCACCTCCGACGAACTGGATATCTACGGACTGCTCCCCTGAGCAGTGCATAGCCGCTTCCGCCGCCGATATTTTTCCGCAGCCTGTTCAGCCGTGCCTTAACTGCCGCAAAACCATAGCGGCTTCACAGTTTGAAAACTCGCCAAACCAACACAGGCGTCAGAGTTTGCTTGAGAACTGGTGCTCTGCAATCCGGTGGATCGGAATGCCTGAGAATCCGCCCCGCAGGGGCGAACGGACTTAGCCCAGCGCTTCAGCGCTGGGAAAGATCCAAAAAATGACTCAGTCCCGGAGGGACGACTGAGTTCCCACGCACACTGTTGAGTCTCGGCAAACCTGTGCACGATACTCAAGCCGCAATCGCGTTATACTCTCGCCGGAGATGTCGCCCGCCCGCCGCGCTACCGATTCGAGAAGATCCGCCAAGGGCGCCCGCGCCGCCAAGCTGATTTATTGCCTGTTGTGGAGCGCTCTCAGCCTTGCCCAAACTCCACCCGCGCCTCATCCCGCAGCGCAGCCCCGCCGGACCATTCCCGGCAAACAGTCTGCAAAGGCGCCGGCCGCCGCCGCGATCCAATTCGAAAACGTCATCGAACAATCGAAGATCAAATTCAAGCTCAAAAACAGCGTCAGTCCGCAGCGTTACACGTTCGAAACCATGGCTGGCGGAGTGGCGGTCTTCGACTACAACAACGACGGTTTGCTGGACATCTTCTTTACCAACGGCGCAGCCATTCCGTCGCTGGAAAAAAGCGACGCGAGTTACTACAACCGGCTCTACCGCAACAACGGAGACGGAACTTTCACCGATGTAAC
The DNA here is from genome assembly GCA_049585515.1 of Terriglobales bacterium. GTDB lineage: Bacteria > Acidobacteriota > Terriglobia > Terriglobales > Acidobacteriaceae > Acidiflorens. The sequence continues at coordinate 9,312 of JBAVAA010000725.1, forward strand.
CGAGAAAGCCGGCCTGCAGGGGATCGGTTATTCCATGGGAGTCGCCGCCGGCGACTACGACAACGATGGATTTGTCGACCTTTATGTGACAGGCGTCAACCGCAACCAGCTTTTTCACAACAATGGAGACGGAACTTTCACCGACGTAACCGAGAAGGCGGGAGTCGGAGGTTTCGTTCCCAAGATCGGCAAGGCATGGTCGGTGGCTGCCGGGTGGTTCGACTACAACAACGATGGATTGCTCGACCTGTTTGTAGTGAACTACCTGAATTACAGCATCAAGACAGCGGTTCCCTGCGTTCAGCAGGGCCATCCGGTCTACTGCTCGCCAGTCGATTTTCTGGGAACGCCGAACATCCTTTATCGCAACAATGGAGACGGCACTTTTACCGACGTCTCCGAACCGTCCCACATTTCCAAATACGTAGGCAAAGGGATGGGTGTGGCCTTCGCCGATTATGACAACGATGGATTCACCGATATCTTCGTCTCCAACGATACCTTCGAGAATTATCTTCTCCACAACAACGGAGACGGAACCTTCACCAATGTCGCCGTACCCGCCGGAGTTGCCTACAACGCATTCGGCAAAGCCATCGCCGGAATGGGCGTCGACTTCCGGGATGTCGACAACGACGGAAAGCCCGACATTTTTGAAACTGCAATGTTCGGCGAAGGCTTTCCTCTTTACAGGAATCTAGGCGACGGTCAATTTCAGGATGTCAGCGGAGCGGCAGGACTGAACGCGCTGGCCAGCCGCTCCACAGCCTGGGGAGTCGGAATCTTCGATTTCGACAACGACGGCAACAAAGACCTGTTCACCGCCAACGCCGACATCCTCGACAATGCCATGGAACTGGCGCACAGGCCTTTTGCGCTCCCCAATCGGGTGTTCCGCAACAAAGGCAACCTCACCTTCGAGGATGTGATTTCAAAACCTGGGACGTCATTGTCCATTCCAGCCGCGCATCGCGGCGCCGCCTTTGGCGACCTCAACAACGACGGCAAAATCGATGCCGTAGTCACGGTCCTGAACGGCCCGCCGGAGATATGGATGAACCGTTCCGGCACGCAAAACGGCGGCAACCCGAACCACTGGATCCTTCTGAAACTGATCGGAGTTAAATCCAACCGTGACGGCTTGGGAACCAAGGTCAAGCTAACAACTTCTCTGGGCACGCAATACAACCAGGCAACAACCGCGGTCAGCTACAGTTCTTCAAGCGATAGGCGCGTCCACTTCGGCCTCGGATCGGCGGCCATCGCAGATACCATCGAACTAACATGGCCGAGTGGCATCAAGCAGGTGTTGAAGAACGTCAAAGCCGATCAGATCCTCACCGTCACCGAGAGCGCGCCCTGAGCAGCATCTCTGTGATAACCGATTCAGACGTCACGGAGCTACGTCGCCCGCCTTCTCCGCGATCGGCCGGGCGTAACGCACCAGCGAGAGGAGGAACTTTCCCCGCTCCTCGGTCATTGGTATGTGCCCGGAATGTTCGAACCAGACAAGCTGTTTCTCCGGCGCTTTCACCGTATCTAGCCAGGCGGCAGCGACCTCGGAATTCACGGTACGGTCGTGACGGCCCTCAAACAGAATCAGCGGAACTGAGAGCTTATTGATCGTAGTCAGATCGAGCGCGACCACCTCGGGAAGAAGATAGGGGGTCGCGAACTTATTGCCATCCCAGATGTGGCCGATCTCCTGGTCGGTATAGTCGGGCGAAAGCTGGGCGAGATCGCCATCGGCTGAATTGTCGCGCCGATAGGCCATCAAGCCGC
>JBAVAA010000726.1:0-1668 GCA_049585515.1 Terriglobales bacterium
CCCAAACGCGGAAAATACGCCGCTGGGCTTCCGTCTGGTGTCGTCCGCGATCCAACAGCAGGTGCAGCGGCAAGCCGACTATTATCAGTTTGCGCTCAATATGCTCAAACAGAATGGCGGCGATACCATCGGCGCGGAAGTCGCGTTCAACAAGGCACACCCGCCGCAGGAATATTCGGCGCGGGCGATTGCCAACGGCATTGTTGATCCGAGGGATAAACAGGTTCTATTGGCAAACGGCACTAATCCTGCGGCACTCAACAAATTTAAGACGCTTTATCCCGGCGTTGATCCGAATACGATCTTGACTGAGCCGCAGTAATGGCTGACGATTTTACCTTTCCCAGTGAAGCGGGGCCAGCGTCACCTGCTGATTCCGCCGCGCCGTCGCCAGCGGCAGGCGGCAGCGACTTTACTTTTCCGAGTGAAAAGGAAACCCCGCCGCCTTCTCCGACGTTTATGGGGACGCTCAAATCGTCACTGACGGGTGCGCCAAGCAGCATTTACGAGGCTGGTAAATCGGCGTTGTCGGATATTTGGTCGGGCGAGGAACAGCGAGCGCAGGCGGCAGCAGCCAATCCATCAAACGTAGCGACCGATTGGATGGGCACAAACTTCTCCGGTCTTGCCGCCGCTCCTTTAACCCCTATTACAAACATCGGAAAGGCAGCGGCGCAGGCAATCGCCCAACCGTTGACCAGAGGAATTCAGGGCGCTGGAACGCTTGCGGCTCACGCGGTTACTAATAATCCGATTCTGCCTTCCCGCGAGGATGTCTATAAGCAAGTCGAACCAGACGTGGAAACTGCGCTCGCATTGGCAACGCCGCGCGCTTCGCCTCTGCGGCCGCCACTCGCGTTGCCATCCCCGCCAACGGCAGCGCCGATGGGTGTTACCTTGAGCGAAGGGCAGGCGACGGGCGATCTGTCGGCTATTCAGCGCGAGCAGGGCGCCTTGGGTGGGACAGCCGGTCCTGCTGCACAAAAACGAGCGCAAGCGTTTGCGGATCAGCAGCGAGCGCAAGTGGATGCCGCCAAGGATATTGTGAGCCGGGGACTTGATCCCTTCAATATGGAAGTCGCTTCAAGTCCGCAAGAGGCTGGGCAATTCGTATCGCAGGGAATGCAGAATACGGCGGCGGCGCGCAAGGCGGGCGTGACGCAAGCCTACGAGGTAGCGCAGGCTTTGCCCGGCGAAATTCATGCCGGCGTATTCGAGGGAATGCCGCAGGCGATCAAGGGCGACCTGACCTTGGCACCCAAGCCCGTTACGATTGATACGGGCACAACGCCATACGCCGCGAAAATGCTGGATTATCTGGACAACCAAATAGGACACTTGAAGATTCAGAACAAGGCCGATCCTTTTGGCCCACCAAATCCGCAGAATGTTACGGGTGTGAGCCTTACCGGCATAGACCAATGGCGGAAGAATCTTTCGGCTATGCGCAGCGACGCCTACGCTGCGAGTCCTCCAGGCAAGGTTACGGGCGATGCGCGAGCGGCACAGGCGGTGTTGAACAGTTTTGACGAACGTATCGACCAAGCCGTGAACGGCGGAATGTTCACTGGCGACCCTGCGGCCGTAGGCACCTGGAACAATGCCCGCGCCGCGAACGCCGATTATCAATCAACCTTCGGAGTCCGGAAAGACGACCCTGTAAGCCGC
>JBAVAA010000727.1:0-1534 GCA_049585515.1 Terriglobales bacterium
GCTCTGAATCGGAATGCGCGCTACTGTCAAATCCTCGGCCAATGACGCCGCCAGCACTCCGCCGATCTCGCCGCGAGCCGCCAGGCTCGGATGGTCCGCCTCGACTGATACCTCGCCTTTGCCGGCGAGTTCCAGGAACTTGGCAGCATCGATGCCTTCGAGCGCGAACCTGACGAATTGCACCGCGCTGATTTTTTCGTCTGATACCTGCCGCTCGTCGAATCTGGCCGCGATCTTCTTCGGACCGATCTTCAACCACAAATGATTCTCGAGCCCTACCAGGCGCGCCAGCGCGGCGTCGCGTTCTGCCGCTTCGGCGTACTCGATCAACAGCGTCGCAACCAGCTCGCCCGCAGCCGGAATCAACTCGTTGTAGGTGTCGATCTCGTGCTGTATTGCTTCGCGGTCGGTCATTTTCTCCGACCTGATCATCTCCTCAATCTGGTACCACTCGGTCTGCGCGTTCTCGAAGATAAATGTGAGATGAGATCCGACGTGGAGCCGCCGCCGTGCCTTCTCGTGTATGAATAGCGGCCGCAGCCGGTTGCGCACGCGTTCGTAATCGGCCAGCCCAAGTATTTCGTCGGGCGCGATTTTCTTCATCGTCATTCTCCTTGCGGCGGCTCGGGCTGCGGTACCGCATCGGGAAACCCGCCGCGCTTGTACGCGCGCGCCAGCACTTCGATCGGATGCATCGGATGCACTCCGGTCGCCTGCTCGATTTGCACTGCATCCAGCGGACAGTCGGTCGCCATCACGCGCGCGCCAGCGTCTCGCATCCCGTTGAAAGCCTTCTCGCCCCATTTCATCGAGAGCGCGAAGAATTCTTTTTTCATCGCCCACGTCCCGTCATGCGCCGTACAAGCGTCGACCGTCACAACTTCGACGCCCGGGATCTGGCGCATCAGGTCGCGCGATCGCAGCCCGATGTCCTGCGCCTTCAGATGACACGGCACGTGATACGCGACCGTGCCCGGCGTCGACTGAAATTCCGTGTTGAACTTTCCGGCGCGGCGAAGTTGATTGAGCAGCTCATGCGAATCGACGATCGCCGCCGCGAATTCCTTGACGTCGTCGCCGGCCAGCAGGTTCGGATACTCTTGGCGCATCATGAGCGAGCAGGTCGGATTGATCGCGGCGATTTTGTAGCCTTGGCGCACCAGCGGCAGCATCGAATCGACATTCGCCCGCGCTTCCTTGCGCGCGAACTCGATGTCGCCACTGTCGAGCGCCGGCATCCCGCAACAATTCTGTTTCGGGCATTTCACCGCGCATCCGTTTTTCGCAAAGACCTCGACCGCCGCCTTGCCCGGCGCGGGATTGTAGTAATTCACAAAACAGGTCGGAAAAAGCGCGACCTTCGCAGTCGGTTCGGCCGGAATCGCCGGAAGCGGATTGCGCTCGAGCCATTTGTCGAAAGTCTCAGCCGCGAAATCCGGCAGCAGCTTGTCGCGATGAATCCCGAGCATCTTCTCCATCATCACGCGCTGAAACTTCTGATGGCATCCCCAGTTTGCAAGCCGCGGCGCCACCG
>JBAVAA010000728.1:0-4312 GCA_049585515.1 Terriglobales bacterium
CCTATCCACCGTACCGCGCTGGACTCAACCAAACTGTAAAGGATGTCCTGATAACGCTATGTAAAGGATGTCATGAGACTGGACAGGTTTACCGCTGCGCCACCCAAAAACAAAGGACGACATCCAATTTTTCGCAGCCTGTGAATCCGTGTCCTTTCAAGACAGATTCAGACTGATCCATCACTCAACCGTGAAGCCGATTGACTGCGGGGGAGACGGCCCACGATAATGATGAGGTCTGGCGAACCGCGACATAGGCGTGAACATTAATCCCGACCGGCAGGATATCTATGACCGAATTCGACCGCAAGGTGGAAGACGCTTCCGCGCGCTTCAATCGCTCGGTGGCAAGTATTGCCGAGACTCTGGAAAAAGAGACGGCCGACCTGGTGAGGTATCTGAACGACGAGGTCGTCCCGGCGGTGCGAACGCATTCGTCGAAGTCTCTGCGCACGGCGGCGGGGAAGCTTGCTCAGTTTGCGGACTATTTGGAAACACAGCGCAAGGATTCCTGAACTACTCCGTTGGCAAACGCCCAACCTCGCGCCAAACGGCTTCGCAGCTGTCATGTCTTCTCTTCCTTCTATGGGTGAGCTGCGCGCTTCTGAGCGGCTGTGGACATAAACATACGCAAGCGCAGGTCCCTCCTCCTCCGTCGCTTCCGCAGGAAAAGGAAAAGCCGGCCGCGCGCGTGGCGCCGGAAGCAACCGCCGGTGCAAACGAAAAGATCGAAGTCCCTAAGGGCGTGAAACCGATCTTTGAAGAGACCGGAGTGGCGAGCTGGTACGGCGCTCCTTATCACAACCGGCGCGGGTCCAATGGCGAGATTTACGACATGAACGCGATGACAGCGGCGCATCTTACTTTGCCGCTGGGCTCGGTCGCGCGCATCACGAATTTGAAAACCGGACATACGGCCCTGGTGCGGATCACCGATCGCGGGCCGTTCGTGCCTGGGCGCATCGTCGATCTTTCGCTGGCCGCCGCCAAGGCGTTGGATGTGTACTTGCCCGGCACGGCCAAAGTCCGGCTGGAAGTACTGCAAGCGCCTGCGCCTCTCGATTCGGGTGGGCGGTGGGCGGTGCAGATCGGCTCGTTTACCGGGCAGAAGGCGGCCGCCGAATTAGCGGAACATCTGCAGAGGCGATACCAGATGGCGAAAATCGTGAAGTTTGTGAGTCCCGTGGGCAATTGGTGGGTGCGGGTGCGAGTGCTGGATGACGACCGCCAGCGTGCCGCCACTCTGGCTCGGGAAACCGAGACTGCGGAGGGGTCGGTTTTTCTGGTTCGCCTCGACTGACAATTTGCTTGTGCTGTTAGTTGGGGTGATATTGTTTTTCGCGAAGATACTAAGTACGCTATCTGCGAGATTACTTGCTGGACGATCGTGATTCCAGGCACGGGGAGACTCACTCATGGCGGATTGCCTATTCTGCCGGATTATTGGCGGCGAAGTGCCATCCAAGAAAGTTTACGAAGACGAACACACCTATGCTTTTGAAGACTTGAACCCGCAAGGACCGACTCACGTGCTAGTCATTCCGAAAAAACATATTGCCGGCTTGAAAGAAGCGCGGGCAGAGGATGCGGAGTTGGTGGGACGCTGCCACCTAGTGGCTGCCCACATTGCCCGCGAGCGGTCGATTGAAGATGGTTACCGAACCGTGCTCAATGTTGGCCCGCGAGCGGGCCAGTCGGTTTTTCATCTGCACGTCCATCTGATCGGGGGGCGCTCGCTGCAGTGGCCGCCGGGATAGGGAGTTCCCGGTTCTCAGTTCTCAGAAAAATCTGGTGGCGGGACCTTCTCTCCGGACACCTCTTCTGATTCGGAATCCCAGCCTTATATCCTCTGGCTTACAATCGATTGATGGCAAACTTGACATTGGTGTACGGCCTGCGTCTGCTGCCTTCCGAGGAAGTGGCGGAGGTGGGTTCGGCCACGATCAAACTGAAAAATGGGAAGGAAGCGCACGTCACCATGCACATCCTTGAGGGCAGCAAAGAGGAGGTCGAGAAACAGCTCAAGACCAGTCTGGCGGCCTTCTTTGACTTCTATCCTGAGATATGACGGCAGGAGATATGACGGCAGGCGCCGCGTCTCATAACCAGGCACGTCAGGCAGCGGGATGAGACTGATCTCTCTGGAACTCGAAAGCAGATTGCGCGACAAGAAGCTCTGGCCGCAGAGTCGGGTCGCGTGGGCTGCGCTCTACGCGCTGACGCTTGATCTGCTTCTGTTCTCGGTGCAGTGGGCGACGCGGCGCGCAAGTCCGTCAACGTCGGAGAGTTTGACGGGCTGGGTGACTTTTCTCAGCCTGCTGGCGATTGTGCTGATCGCGATTGCGGGGTTCCGCTGGCTGCGTTCGCAACTGCTGTGGCGGTTGCGGAACCGGTTGATCGTGACGTATGTATTTATCGGCGTGATTCCGGTTTTTCTGCTGGTGGTGATTTCGCTGACCACGCTTTATCTTCTCGCCGGGCAGTTCGCCAGCTTTGTCGTAACTTCCGACATAGCTACTCACTTGCGCAGCATGGAAGCAGCGAACCGCGCTATCGCTCATCACCTGGCGACGCAGATTTCTGGCGGCGGAAAGCTGGATGCCGAAATCCTCGGCCGGACAAAACCGCATCGTCCGGAATGGGCGCGGCGGCAGATGTGCGCGTGGTATCGGAACCATCCGCAGCCATACTGCTCGGGGCCGGAAGGCGCGGCTGGCTTCGACTCTCCTGCGTTTATCACCGGCGACTTTCGCGACATTGTGAGCGACCACGGCAAGCTCTACCTGCGGACCGCGACCGTGGCCGATGCCGATCCGGAATCCTTGCGAGTGATTTTGAGTGAGCCATTCGACAAAGACTTTGTCGAAAAAATCGCCGGCGATCTGGGACGAATTGCAGTTTTTGGAACCCAGAACTCAACAGCGAACGCGACAACGAACTCGGATGCTCCGGCGCAGCATAACGGTTCCAAGCCGCTGTTGGCTTTCAATGACGCCACGCAACAGCGGGAACAGACTTTCTCTTCCGGGGCGCTTCCGCCGCCGAGTGGCTCGTTCGATCGCGAGGTCCGCTTTCCTATCCCGCTGCAGGTGGTGGACTGGGCGACGGGAGAACGGCGGCGCGCAGGTGCGCTTGCCGAGGTCGAGACGCGTCCGTCGGTGCTCTACGATAGATTGTTTGCGGCACTTGGGGATTACGCCAGAGGCGTTGAATATATTCTGGTTTCGATTCTGATCGTGTTCGCCATTATCGTGCTGCTGGCCCTGATTGTTGGAACCAAGCTGACCCGCACTATTACCTCGGCGGTCGACCAACTCTACGAAGCGACCGAACACGTTAATCGCGCTGATTTCGGCCATCGAATCAGCGTGCAGTCGAGCGACCAGCTGGCGACTTTGGCAAACTCTTTCAACTCGATGACTACGTCGATCGAGAAGCTGGTTCAGGAACAGAAGGAAAAGCAGCGACTGGAAGGCGAATTGGCGATTGCCCAGGAAGTGCAGGCGCAGCTTTATCCCAAGTTGATCACGCAACTGGATACGCTCGAAGTGCACGGGTTTTGCCGTCCGGCGCGGACGGTGAGCGGCGACTACTACGATTTTGTCGCTCTGAATTCCGACAAACTGATGCTTGCGGTCGGAGACATCAGCGGCAAGGGCATTTCGGCGGCGCTGCTGATGGCGACGATCCACTCGGCGGTGCGGGCTTATAGCATCGAAGATGTTTCTCTGGAGCGTGAGGCGGTCACAGTCGGCGTGGTTGGTGGGCCGCGATTGATGCTGTCTTCGGAATCAAGGGGAGCTGAAGTGTCACCGGCAACTCTGCTGGGGCTGCTGAATCATCAGCTTTACGAGAGCACTCCCGATGCAAAGTATGCGACTTTGTTCTTGGGAGTTTATGACGGAGCGAGCCGTCGATTCGCATATTCGAATGGCGGTCATCTTCCGCCGATTCTGATTTCTGAAGATGGATCGTCTCATTTGCTGGATTGCGGCGGAACTGTGGTTGGTTTGTTCGACAATCTGAGTTTCCCGGAGGCGACGGTGCAACTCCGTCCTGGCGACGTGCTGGTTGCTTACAGCGATGGCGTGACCGAACCGGAAAACGATTACGGCGAATTCGGGGAAGAACGGCTGATTCAGTTGGTGCGCGACAATCGGCATCTACCGCTGGAGCGAATCACGGAGATTGTTACCACTGCCGTCGCCGATTGGATTGGGGACAACGAACAACCGGATGATGTGACGCTGGTACTGGCGCGAGCGCGGTAGGTGAGAGTTACCGTACTGTTAATGTACGTACATTGCTGTAT
>JBAVAA010000729.1:0-3903 GCA_049585515.1 Terriglobales bacterium
GGACCGTCCTTGAACTCGACTACTTCATGGTCATTCCTTCGTATGCGAATTCGCATCCGAAGTTGAAGGCCCTGCAGGTAGTCATCTTCGTCAACCTGTTTGCCTACTTCGCCATCGCCTATCTGGCGGGCTTGCTGATGTCCAAGCTCCGCCAGGTGGATGTCCAGTTGAAGGACGCCAGCGGCGCGCTCGAAAATCTGCAGGCGCTGCACGAAAACATCGTGCAGTCAATGAGCGGCGGCGTGATCACGACCGGGCTCGACGGATGCGTCACGCTGGTCAATCGAGCGGCCCAGCAACTTCTCGATATCTCCGAAACCGCGTTGCGCGGATGCTCCGTGGCCGATGTTTTTCAGGATCCCCTGCCCCACTTGGGTGGAGACCGAGGCGATGCCGAAGTCCGCTACATGACCGGCAACGGTTTCCGCAAGACTTTTCGGGTGCGGGTTTCGGCGCTCAACCTGAGCGCGGGGAGCGACCTGGGTTTTGTGTACTCCTTCGACGATCTCACCGAGATCCGCCGCCTGGAGCGCGAAGTGCGCATGCAGGACCGCTTGGCCGCTGTGGGCCGCCTGGCCGCCGCCATTGCCCATGAAATCCGCAATCCCCTGACTTCGATTGCCGGTTCGGTCAGCATGTTGTCGGATGTGCCCGCGTTGAGTTCCGATGAGCGGCACCTTCTGCAGATCGTGATGCGCGAGTCGGAACGGCTTAATAAAATCGTCACCGATTTTCTGGCTTACTCCCGAGGCAAGCAATACCGGTTCGAGCGCGTGAATCTGATTCCGTTGCTCGAGGACACACTCACTCTGCTCGAACATCGCCTGAATGTCGAAAACGCGGGCATCAGGCTGGGGCGCCGATTTCCAAAATCCGAAGCCTGGGTTCTGGCCGATGGCGACAAGCTCAAACAGGTGTTCTGGAATTTTTGCGAGAACGCGGTGCGAGCAATCAAGACGACGGGGAAATCTGGATCGCTGACCGTGGCCTTGGCCGAGCGCGGCACGGACTGGGAGATGAGCTTCGCCGACACCGGTCCCGGCATCAACCCGGCGCAGACGGAGAAAATCTTCGAGCCTTTCCAGTCGAACTTTGAAGGCGGAACCGGGCTGGGATTGGCCATCGTGTACCAGATCGTCCAGGCCCATGAAGGCAAGGTGTGGGCGCGTTCGGAAGTTGGCAAGGGCACCAGCTTTGTGCTGCGGCTGCGGCGCATGGACGGAGACCGCAACCAGAGCAGCGAACTGGGAAAGACCGCGGTCGGCGCAACGGACTTTGCAGCAGGATCTGCGTTTGAACCAACTGACGATGTCGAAACCGTCGCAACTGCGCTGGCAACCTCGGAAGCAGGGGCGCAGGCGGGAGCAGGAGGAAGATCGCGTGGGTAACATTCTTGTCTGCGACGACGAGCGCTCGATCTGCGAACTGCTCGACATCACCCTGCGCCGCGACGGCCACAAGGTTGAAACCGTAACCGGAGGCGAGGCGGCCAAGCGCAAGATCGACAGCGCGCTGTTCGACGTGATCGTGACCGACATTAAGATGCCGGGCGTGGACGGAGTCGAAGTCTTGCGCCACGCGCACCAGGTCTCGCCCGAGTCGGCCGTCATCCTCATGACTGCTGTCGACGACTATGAAGCAGCGGTGCAGGCGGTAAAAGCAGGCGGCGCGACCGATTACATTCGCAAGAGTCCGGGACTGGTGGACGAAGTCAAACTGGCCATTGCCCGCGCGCTCACTCGAGTTTCGCTCAGCCGTCAGAACTTTGCCCTGCGCCGCGACGCAGCCGCGCGCAACTCGCTCGACAACATCATCGGGGCAAGCCCGGCGCTAGAAAAGCTGAAGCAGACGATCCGCACCGTCGCCACTACCAGCAGCACGATTCTGATCTACGGCGAGAGCGGGACCGGCAAAGAACTGGTTGCCCGTGCCGTGCACACGTGCTCGCCGCGGGCCGCCGAAGCGTTTGTTTCGGTGAACTGCGGTGCGTTTCCGGAAACGCTGCTCGAAAGCGAACTCTTCGGGTACGTCAAGGGCGCCTTCACTGGAGCGAACCAGAACCGGCGCGGATTGTTTGAAGTAGCCGACCAGGGCACAATTTTTCTCGACGAGATCGGCGAGATGACCATGCCCATGCAGGTCAAACTGCTGCGCGTGCTGCAGGAGCGCACCGTGCGTCCCGTCGGCGGCACCACCGAAATTCCGATGGATGTGCGCGTCATCGCCGCCACCAACCGCGATCTCGACCGGCAAGTCACGGAGGGCACGTTCCGCGAAGACCTCTACTATCGCCTGAATGTAATTCCCATTCGCGTGCCCGGCTTGCGCGAGCGGCGCGAAGATGTGCCGCTACTAGCCAATCACTTCCTGAAAAAATACGCGCCGGCTGCGGGCAAGAGCATTCATGGCGTGGCGGCGTCGTCGCTCGAAAATCTCACCGCCTACGACTGGCCGGGCAACGTCCGGCAACTGGAAAACACGATCGAACGCGCGGTGGCGCTTGAGTCCACCAGCGAGTTGCACGTCGAGTTGCCCGTGGAGCGTCCAAAGGCTCGCGCCGCCGCTGCGGGCGCAGACGGCGCGACCGGCGCGACGATGACTCTGCCCATGAACGTTCCCGCGGGCTCGGTTCTGCCTGAGGGCGTGAACATGGAAGACTACGTTGCGCAGATCGAACGCTCATTGCTTCAGTCCGCCCTGGGACAAACCCGCGGCGTGCAGGTCAGGGCCGCCGATGTCCTGGGTATCTCCTACCGTTCCTTTCGCCACTTGATGAAGAAGTACGAGCTGTAACCAGCCTTCAGCCATCAGGAAATGCGGGCCTGTGCAGGCAGTTTTTGTCCGCTTCTTGCATAAATTGACTTATTCAGCGATTTTTTACTGGATTTGTGACTTCCGTCCTTGACCAATGGCCACTTCCAGTTATACTGCAGGCGTTTAGTTACCGGATTCTGGCTTGAGGGGGCACGGAATTCGGAGGAGGCGGAATGTTTATCGCCGCGGAGAGTCCCTCTTTGTTCCCCGGAGTTCGTTCCCGCCTGCAACATTTGTTTCGCGAAAACCTTTATTGAACTTACTGCACTGGGCATTTGCTTAGGGAGAAACGAATATGTTCCGGTTAGCTAAGTGGGTGGTATTCGGTCTTACGGTGTGTATGTTGGGAGCGCGGGAGGCAAGGGCGGGAATTGGCTTCCAGCCGGTTTCTCCGGATGAGCTAAAGATATCCAGCGAGCCGCACGCGCCGGGAGCCGGCGCAATCATTCTGTACCGGCAAGTGGATCGTGATGACAATAGTTACACCTCCCACGAAGACAATTACTTCCGCATTAAGATTCTGACCGAGGAGGGCCGGAAGCACGCGGATATCGAGATCCCGTTCTTCAAGGGCAATGAAGATATAGGAAATATAAGAGGCCGAACCATTCGGCCCGATGGCTCCATCGTAAACTTCGACGGCAAAGTCTTCGAAAAGCAGTTGGTCAAGGCGAAGGGCGTGAAATATCTGGCGAAGACTTTTACTCTGCCGGACGTGCAGGTAGGGGGCATCATCGAGTATTTCTATACCGTGGATTTGAAGGAGCATTACATTTTCGATTCCCACTGGATCCTGAGCGATGATCTGTTCACTAAAAAGGCAAGATTTTCGCTGAAGCCCTACAAGATGTTTTACCTGCGCTGGAGTTGGCAAGGCTTGCCTGCGGGCGTCGAACCGAAAAAGGGGCCGGACGGTATCGTCCGGGTTGAGACGAACGATGTAGCGGCGTTCCAGATGGAGGACTACATGCCTCCTCCCAACGAGCTGAGGTCGCGGGTGGATTTTATCTACGAAGAAGACTTCACCGGCAAAGATCAGGCAAGTTTCTGGAAGCAAACCGGTAAACGGTGGAACGATCGCTTGGAGAG
>JBAVAA010000730.1:0-3874 GCA_049585515.1 Terriglobales bacterium
CTTGTATGACGGCGCTGGCTAGTCTCGGTTGGGGTCAGAGCGCCCAAAGCACTCCCGCCACACCCACCACGCCGACTGTGACGCCCCCACGCATAAAAGCCGCCGAGGCAAAAAACCATATCGGCGAAATGGCTACCGTATGCGGGAAGGTTGTGGACAGCAGAAAGATAGGGAAGTACGGCCTCGGGGGCTACGGGAAACCGGTAACCTTCGATCTCGATCAGCCGGAAACCAATTCGGTTTTCTACTTTGTGACCTTTGGAGTGCTGCCCGAAGGCAGCCATCATGGCCCGGCCGCACCATCTACTGCCGCGCAACCGAACACCGCAACGCCGGCTAACGGCGCGCCATCCGGTGCCAATGCGCCGCCGGCCGCTCCAGCCGCAGCTGCGCCACCAGCCGCTGGAGCGCCACCGGTTGCCGGCGCGTCACCTGCGCCTGCAAAACTTACCGGGCCCGAAGAGGTAATTGCCGCCTTAAAAGACAAGAATGTATGCGTCACCGGAAAAATCAACGGCACCGCCGCCACCGGGCCATTCATCCTGCAGCCCGACCGTTCCCAGATCAAGATTCAAGAGGAAAATAAGTAGCAGGATACTCATTCCAGCGGCAACTTGAACATGGCATGGCTCACAGGGTGGCGCCGTTCGGCTCCCGGCCCCGCTTTTCACAGCCGTTACAGGCCTGAGTCGTCGGCGCGGAATGGGAAGACATATCACTTCAATGAGGGAGAGGCAGAAAATGAAGGGGAAATTTCTGATACTGCTGGTCTTGTTGTGGGGAGCAGTTGAATTATCGGCTCAAACCATCGTCCAACAGTTTACGGCAATCAGCCAGGGGACGACCACATCAGACATGGATCTTCAGCAGCCGACCGCTAAAGGAAGTGTCCTGATCGCCATGCCCGCGCTGCTCTCTCCAGGTCTCAAGGTCGAGAGTGTTACCGACAATGCGGAAGGCGGGAGTAACACTTATAAACAAGTTCCAGGCGCCGCTTCATCTTGCGCCGGCAAATCGGTGGATATCTGGTACTGCGAGAATTGCAATCCAGGTGTAACCGAGCTGAAATTCCATATATCGGGCGACTCTCGAGGCAGTATTAACGCTTTTGTGGAACTTTCAGACATGGCGGTGTCGAGGATAGCGGATGGAGGCGCGCACGTGACGGATGGGACTGCGAACAGTTCCGGTGTGGAGGTTGGTCCCAGTCTTACCACGACAGGCAAGGATTTTATTGTTGGTCGTTTTTTCCCGACCGCGCCCCTTCCGAATGCAGTAACTCCGGCCGGATGGACCTATAACCCATCGTATATTTACATGCTGGATGCGCCGCCGGGAACCTATCAGCCATCGCTGACCGGGGGGAAGGCCGGAAATGGCTACTGCCTGGGTTTGGCCGCCTTCAAGACCGCTTCACCCGCCGGCAGCCCACAAACGAAGTAAGGATTCAGTGTAAGTCGTTTTCCACCCACCTATAGCTAAAGGTCTCGCGCAGGGACAGCCGCTCCGGCTGTCCTGCGAGGACTTGGCAATCACTTTTGAGTACGGGTAGAGCCAACGAGCCGGGCTTCGGACTTCGGGCTTTGGACTTGGACTTGGGAATGAGGCCTACGCAGAAAAGCCGGGCGCGGACGCCCGGCTCTCCACCAGCAGGAATCGAATCGACGGCAGTTACAACACGCCGCCGCTGGAATACTCAGAGGTTCCGCATCGATAACCTGCTTCCCCTCTGCACAGCGATTACTTCTTTACTTCGTCGGCCGCCACGGGCACCAGCGCTGCTGAGCTTTGCTTTTTGGCGCCCAGCGCAGTACCCAGTTCCTGCATTACGGTTTCCCGCAATTTGATGAATCCGATGGAGCCGGTCATGAAATGGCCGTTGATGAAGAAGCTCGGCGTGCCTTGTAAGCCCATTCGCTTGGCTTCCTCGGCATCCTTTTTCACGCCCGGAACCTGCTCGCCGGACTCGACGCATTGATTGAACTTTGCGGTGTCGAGCTTTAGCGTCGCAGCTTCCTGTTTCAGGTCGGACGTTTGCAGTCTCTTGTCTTGAAACAGGGCGTCGTGATACTGCCAGAATTTGCCCTGTGCGCCTGCGCAGCGGGCAGCCACGGCGGCCTTAGCGGCCAGCGGGTGCATGGGAAGGGGGAAGTCTTTGTAAACCAGCGACACCTGGTTGGGGAATTGTTCCCGAATCCGGGCGAGATCCTCATTCACTTTCTGGCAATAGGGGCACTCGTAATCCGCGAATTCGACGATCTGGACTGGAGCGTTTTCCGGGCCAAGCCGCGGAGCACCGGCTACTTCAACCTTGGCGCTCGGCTGGGCCAATTCAACGACCACGCCATATTGCGCTCGAAGCTCTTCGAGATACGCCAGTTGCGCTTTTTTCGTGCGCAGCTCGTGCACCGTGTCGATGATGTGACTGCGCGCCGACTCATAGGATTCGTCGGTTTGTACGCCCTCGTAGTAGAACTTGAGCTGATCTTCGGTCGGTTCCGGAACGTGGATGGCAACATGACGCTTGAATAATTCATCAAGGGTCACGCCTTCCTTTTTTGCCTGCATTTCCAATAGCTGATTGTCAATGTATTCGTCGAGCGCATCCCGCTCGGTAAGATAGTATTTGTATTCGGCCTGCAGCAGCTTACCCGCTTCTTTTTGCGACAGCTCATCGGCCGTTATCTTGCGGCTGCCGATCTCGGCCACTACGTTGGAGTCATTCTGGCCAACGGCTGGAATGGCAAAAGCGCACAGAGCAATACCCATTCCAAGCGCAATCAGAGAATTCTTGGTTGACATTGTGGAGTTTCCCCTCTTCAGGAATTGAAATTGGAGACATGTCTTGGGGGAGAGAAACACGCCTAAAGTAATTAAACCATGAGATAGGGTTCGGAGGCAAATCGGAAGATGGCCAAAATGAAAAGCCCGGACACCGGTCGTAACCGATGTCCGGGAGTTGGTTTTAGGCACGGCTGAGGCGGCTTCCGAACGAAGCTGCTTTAACCATCGTACGGCCTACCCCCAGGTCGAAAGACTAGAAGTCGTAGTCTTCCGGCTGGCAGGTGCAGGGTTTGCCGCTGAGCAGAGAGTCATAGTAGCAGAGGTTCTGCAGCAGCAGTTCTTCGCCTGCGCTCAGGTTCGAGTCGGCGCCCAGAGTTTCGGTAACGAAGAAAGGACCAGCCACCACGGGGACGACTGCGTTCCCAGCGGACAGCGTGACCTTGGTTCCCTGAATGTGTGTCATCCACACATGCAGTCCGTCTGTCGCATTGATGGACCCTACCACAGGCGGGAAGCCATTAGGCGGGGGGCCCGGAGGCGCCACTGACCCAATGACCTTGATAACGCCACGGGTGTTGACGATGCCACGGATCGGGTTGGCCGTGAGGTTCAACTTCACGGATTCCGAAAGCAGACCATCGGGTGTGATTTCGCAAGCGCAGCACTGGGTCAGCTCTTCGCTATCGTCAAACACGTAGATGGCCGCCCACATGTTGCCGTTAACGCCATCGTTGATGACGCGCAGAGCCGCGTCCGGAGCGTTGGCCTGGTTCGCGGAGTAATAGGTGGTGAAATAGGCGGTGAGATCACCTTGCGCCAGGGCAGTTCCCCCGAGCAACATGGTCATCGCGAGCAGAAACATCAATAATCCGAGCTTCTTCATTGGTTGGATCCTCCTTGAGGTTTGTGGTGCCTTGATGGCGCCTTGCGGCTGGGGGAGGATCAGCTCGGGCGCTTCAAGCACTCTAACCTTTCCTGATTTCTTTACTAGTCCCCACCTGGCTTAGCCAAAAGTAGTAGATTGAACAGCTAGTCCTGATGGAGTAAGACGTTGGGTAACTGCTGCAGCTAACTCGCTTAGTTTGCTCAC
>JBAVAA010000731.1:0-16300 GCA_049585515.1 Terriglobales bacterium
CCGCCACACAATCCACGCGACGACCAGCGCTCCCACGCCCACCATTATCCCGACGAAGTGGTGAGCGAAAGCGTTGCCCGTCAGCGTGACGATCTGCGGACCAAACCATAGCGTCAGCAACGCCTCAATCAGAAAACGCAGAGACCGTCCGGCAAAGATGGCGAGCAGAAAATGCCCAAAGTTCATCTCAAAGGCCGCCGCTGCCAGCACGACGATCTTGAACGGCGTGGGCGGCGGCAACATCGCCGGAAACATCAGCGCCCAGAATTCATGCCGATCGAAGGATTCGTGAATCTTCTCGAAGCGCTCCGCCGAAAGCCGCTTGCGCAATAACACCTCGCCACCGGTATAACCAATGACGTAGAGAACGATGCTTCCGAGCGCCGACCCGGCCGCTCCCAGCAGCACGTATAGCAGAAAGCGCGAACGGTCGGTGTAGACGTAGTACACGAAAATTGCATCCAGAGGCATACCCAGGAACGAGCCGTCCACCGCCGCCAAGGCGAGCATTCCCCAAGGACCAAGAGGCAGGAGAATGTGCCTGATCCATTCGCTGTAGGTGTGGATAAAATGTTTGAGTTTGATCAAGAGGTAAGTTTACGCGAGAGGCGAAGAGCGGTCGCTAGTCGATGGCGAGCGCCCCGGCCCGCATCGCTAGTTTGCAGAACTATGATTTAGCCAACGACCAACGACTGACGACCAACGACTCGGCCCTTCATGGATGCCCCGTCTTTCCTGCAATCAGCTCCAGCGCGTGGGGCAACAAATCGATTACGGCCTCGAGCGACTCGACTGCTCCCGATGGGCTGCCCGGCAGATTTAATATCACGGTCGTTCCCCGCACGCCGCACACTGCGCGGCTCAGCGCGGCGAAACCCGTCTTCCGCGCTCCCTGCAACCGCATTTGCTCCGCGATCCCTTCCACCAACCGATCGCACACCGCACTCGTGGCTTCGGGCGTCACATCCCGCGGAGCAATGCCCGTGCCACCCGTGGTCACCACCAGTCGCGCGAACTGGCAGAGTTCAATCAGTTTTTCCTGAATCACGGCGCGCTCATCGGCCACCACGCTGCGCACCGCCACTTGAAAATTGCGCCGCCCCAGAGCCGCCGCCACGGCTGGCCCGGAGAGATCGACTTTTTCGCCCCGCGCGCAGGAATCGCTGACTGTCAAAACCGCCGCTCGTATAGCATGGGGCGATGCAGCTTCAGGTGTCGAGGAGGACATCTTCACCCTCAGCCGCCGCGTCCCGCTGCGCTTCGTCCAGCAGCCGCAATCCTTCCATCAGCAGGCCCTGCGTATTCAGCGTCGTTGTTTCCAGCGCCGACTTGCCGTTGAAATCGATCTGGAAGTTTCCATCCGTCCAGCGCAGCACTTTGAAAACCGCTTCGTCCCCCGTAATCGGACCATAGGCCGCGTGCTTCGCCTGCCCCTGGTTGAAATAGATCTCGCACTTGTCGGCGCCGTGGGTCATGGTGAGCAGGCAACTCTTGCGCGCCATCTCCAGCGACTGCACCAGGTCGATCACGTTCATCTGCGCCAGGCTGCCGCGTAATACGCCATCGGTCGATGCCGCCTTGCTCATCTTTTCGAGCGCGATCCGGTCCACCACGCGCTTGATTTTGTGGGTGGCATCTTTCAGGAAGAAAGGCTTCTCGATATAATCCTCAATCGGATCCTGCACCGACAGTCTTTCGCTGATATCGGCCTTGCTGGCCATCAGGATCACCGCGATCCCCGAGGTTGCCGGTCTGCTCTTGAGTTTTTCCAGCAACTGCCGGCCATCCATTCCCGGCATGCGGTAGTCGCTGATGAGCACATCGGGCACGTCTTCGACGGCTTTCAACAGCGCATCGGCTGCGTCGTTCGCGACCGACACCTCGCCGAGCGACGAGAGCGCCTGCTGCAGCATCCCCAGCACCATCGGATTGTCGTCCACCAACAGGATTTTGACGTTGCTTGCCATAGGTCAAAAGATCAGAGTGAAAGACTAACTATTTCCGCTTCGAGCTTCGGCGATAATCTCCGCTTTTACCGCCTGACTTCCGGTCCAGCATCACTTCCCGGATCTCAATGCCCTTGTCGAGCGCCTTGCACATGTCATACACGGTCAGCGCCGCCACACTGGCGGCGACCAGCGCTTCCATCTCGACGCCCGTTTCCGCCGTGGTCTTTACTCTTGTGGCAATAGAAACGCCATTCTCGCACAGGCGTAGGGTCACAGCAATGTGCGACAACGGCACGGGATGGCACATTGGGATCAAGTCGGCTGTCCGCTTCGCGGCCATAATGCCCGCCGTCCGCGCCACCTCCAGCGGATCGCCTTTGGGATTCTGCGGTAGCGCCCGCAACACCTTGGGCGTCATCGTGACGAAAGCGCTTGCCTCGGCTTCTCGTGCCGTTCGCGGCTTCGACGATACGTCCACCATTCGGGCTTGGCCCTGCGCGTTGTAGTGGGATAGCTTCTTCACCATGACTGTCCAGCCCCTAAAGGGGCGTCTGATGCCAAAGAATTTGCGGCATCGCTAAAGCGATGCCCTGATACGAAACATCCTTTATCTCATTAGTAGTTATCTCACCAGAATAGTTATCTCATCAGCAGCGGCACCCACTCTCCCGCCTCAATCCGCTGCCGCTCGGGGGGAATTACTACATAGCAATTGGCCCGAGCCAGTGCGGCGATGTCGCCAGACCCCTGCCACCGCACCAAATCCACTTCGGCATTCTCAAACTGTCCGGTCAACGCTGCCGGAAGAAATCGCTTCAAGCCGGTCTTCGTTCGTATCTCCGACTTCAGCCGCGCCCGCAAAAAGATCAGGGGCTGCGGCCTCATGCCGGCCAAGCCTTCGATCATTGGCCGCGCGAATAGTTCGAAGGTCACCATGGTTGATATCGGATTTCCCGGCAAGCCGAAGAAATATTTCCTGGGCGGCTCGGGGACTACCGCCTGCGCAGAGGTTGGATTCGCTGCAGGAACGCGGGCGGGGGCGCCCGCGCCACGCGACCCGGCGCCACATGAACCAAAGACTATTGGCCGGCCGGGTTGAATCTCCGCTCCCGTAAAATAGAACTCCGCGTCCAGTTCGCCGAGCACCTGCTCCACCAGATCGTACTTGCCCATGGAGACGCCGCCGGTCAGCAAAAGAAGATCGCAATCCAACCCTTCTTTAATCAAATCCCGCAGCCGCTCCCGCTCGTCGGGAGCAATCGGCAGCCGCACTGCCTCTGCGCCCGCGTTCTGAAACTGGGCGGACAGCGAATAGGAATTCGAATTTCGGATCTGCGCCGGCCCCGGAGTGGCCTCGACCTCGACTAGCTCGTCGCCGGTCGAAAGCACTGCCACGCGCGGCTTCCGGAAGACCTTCAAGCGGTCGTTTCCGACCGACGCCGCCATCGCAATGCCGGCATGATCCAATCGCCGTCCGCGATCCAGCAACAGGTGGCCCGCGCGCGCTTCGGTTCCACGCGAAACAAAGTTTTCGCCCGCGACCACCCTGCGCCGAACCTCCACGGCGCGACCTGCCAACGACGTGTGCTCCACCATTACTACCGCATCCGCCCCCGACGGCAAAGGAGCCCCGGTCATGATTCCCATCGCCTGTCCGCGTTCCACGGTGCTAACTCCCGGGTCCGGCCAGTCTCCCGCCTTGATCTCGCCGACCATCTCAAGATGCGCGGGAATCTCGGCCAGGTCCGCCGCCCGCACCGCATATCCATCCCTGGTGGCGCGGGGAAAAGGAGGAAAGTCTCGGTCCGCCACTATTCCCTCCGCCAGTACGCGGCCCAAACCGGCTAGCAGATCCACAGTCTCTGTGTCGGGCGGACGTACGCTGAGGGCGTGCTGCTCGACCAGGCGTCGAGCCACTTCGAAGCTGACCACGCGAGCCGAAGGCGCTGCCGAAGAAACGGACATGGAAGAATCATACCTTGCCGATCCCTCCCGGGCTTAAGAGTGTGCGTGAGAACTCAGTCGTCCCTCCGGGACTTGAATCAATGTTTCCACTTCTCCCAGCGCTGAAGCGCTGGGCTAAGTTAGGGCGCCCCTCAGGGGCTAGATTCTTGGGCATTCCGTTCGACCGGATTGTCCGAAAAACTCGTTTTCACGCACACACTTAAACCCCGTCTCTATTAGCGCTGAGCGCCACCCTTCGGCTGCAGGCTCTGAAGCCGTGCCTATCGCTCAAAGCTTATGGCTGGTTCAAAGACGGGGCAAGCCCCGTCTCTATGAGAGGTCTTGTGGTAATTGGGCGTTACTCCGCCTGTTTTTTCATAAGAGCTGAGGGCTGATAGCTGAGAGCTACTACCGCGCCAGTTCCTGCGCCAGCACCGTGGCATTGCTGGCGAAGCAGAGGCCGGTTTCCACGTCTACCAGGCCGGAACGGACAATTTTCGCGATCTCGCCATCGAAGTGCTGCATACCTTCGCTTTCGCTGGCTTTGATCGCGTCGAGCAGGGTGCGGCCCGGCCGCTCGCCTTGTTCGACGCAATCGCGGGTGCGCGAGTTCGATTTCAAAATTTCGACGACCGCGATGCGGTCGACGCCATCCTTGCTGGGGATCAGCCTCTGCCCAATGATGTAGCGGAAAGTTTTGGCGAAGCGTTCCCGCACCGCTTGCTGTTCGCCGGCCGGAAACGTGCCGACTATACGCTCTACCGTCTTCGAAGTATCGACCGTGTTCATGCTCGAAAAAACGAGATGGCCGTTTTCGGCGGCTTCCAGCAAGATTTCGAGCGCCTCCCGGTCACGGATCTCGCCGACCATAATCACACGGGGCGCCTGGCGCAGCGCAGCGCGCAGAGCCATGGTGAAATTCGGGGCATCGCTGTGCAGCTCACGCTGGTGCACGGTCGATTTCTTGTGCTTCTGCAGAAATTCAATGGGATCTTCGACCGTGAGAACGTGATAGCAGTACTGGCTGTTGATGCAGTCAATCAGAGCCGCTAGCGTCGAAGACTTGCCCGATCCCGTGCCTCCCGTCACCAGCACAATCCCGTTGCGGATTCTGGCAACCTCCTCCAACTGGACGGGTAGTCGCAGCGAGCCGAGAGTCGGAACCACGGTAGGGATGACGCGCATCACAACCGCGCAGCTTCCGCGCTGGATAAACACATTGACACGGAAGCGCGCCATCCCCGGTAATCCGTAGGAAATATCGCAGGAGCCTTGCTCGCGCAGCGTATTGATAGCCTGTTTATTGTTGCCGATCAGATCAGCGGCGATGCGGCGTGTGTCGTCCGCCGAAAGTGTGCCGCTGCCCGGAATTTCGACGGCCGTAAGTTGTCCGTGAATTTCGACCTGCGGCGGGCGCCCAGGCGAAAAAATCAGGTCGCTAACCTTGTCGGAAGCGCGCAACATGCCCGCCAGCAGCACGGGCGTCGGGATCGCATCCGTCCCACTGATGCCTTCGAAGGCTATAGCGATCGGGGAATTCCCCGGAGCAGCCATTCCAGTGCACTCCAGTTTTCAGTATTTGAAGCCACAGGGGAGAAACGTCGCGCAGCGGTGAACCTATAAGTTACTTTAGCGCGGATATTCGGAACCGTGGAAGGACAGTAGGACAACGACCTCGGTAACTGAAGAACAGTTCTCAGCTCTCAGTTCTCAGAAAACCCGTATCCTTGAGTGAGATTGAAAACTGAGGGTCTTGTAACTGAGAACTGAGAACCGGGAACTGACTTCAGTTTTTCTTCGCCGGTTTTTTCTTTCCGTAGCCGGTTTCCACGGTTGCGCCGATGCTTGCCAGCATGTCCTTGGCTGGCTGCGCGAGCTTGCCGTTGGGTTCGAGCTCAAGATATTTCTGGAAGGCTTCGGCGGTACCTTCAGGCG
Organism: Terriglobales bacterium; assembly: GCA_049585515.1. GTDB lineage: Bacteria > Acidobacteriota > Terriglobia > Terriglobales > Acidobacteriaceae > Acidiflorens. The sequence continues at coordinate 5,829 of JBAVAA010000731.1, forward strand.
CGACCATTTTGTCGCCTTTGAGCGTGGCTTTGCCGATCAAGTTCACGCCCTTCCAGTAGTAAGCCGCGGCTTTGGTGGGATCGGCGGCAATCACTTTGTCGAATGCCACGATAGCATCGTCGACCTTGCCGGCATTGGTGAGAACGGCGCCTATATTAAACAAGTAGCCTGCGGCATGCTCCGGATCCAGCTGGGACGCCTTGGTGTAGTTAGCCACGGCATCGTCAATCTTGTTGGACTTTGCATAAACATCGGCCAGATTATTGTAATAGGCGGCCATTTTAAGGCTATTGTTGGGGTCTTTTTGCGCAGCGTCCGATGCGGCTCGCAGGTCAATCGCTTTCTGATAATCGGCGGCCGCCGTCTCATAGCGCTTCTGCTTTTCGGCAGGATCGGTCTGCTTGGGCGCCGATAAGCGGTAGACATCGCCGAGTTTGAACCAAATCAGGTCGCGAGTGCTGTCGATCTGATTGGCTTCATTCAGAGTGGCGATTGCGGCATCGTAATTGCCGGCAGTGACAGCGGTTTGGGCAGCATTCAGTTTCTCGTTGAGACTGCCCACGGTCTTGTTTTCAGCCGCAGCTTTGGCGGCAGCTTCCGCCTTGGCCTTGGCTTGTTCCGGAGTTAATCCCTGACCCGCGGCCTGATTCGCCTGTTCTTTCTTCAGGTCGAAGGGCAGTTCCGTCTCGTCCAATCCCACCGCGACATTGTTGATGTGGAAGAGTTCTTTGCCGTCCTTGCTGAGTTTGACGTTGTATTTGCCCGGAACAATGCCGAGCGAAAAGTACTCGCCCTTGTTGTTGGTTTTGAGTTTGTAGGTGTGACCCGATTCGCTCCCACTCCACTCCACTTCGGCTCCGGCAATCGGCTTCCCCTCAGCGTCTTTGCAGACTCCCTTCACGGTGCCCGTGGTTTGCGCAAGCGCGAATGAAGCGGTCAGCCCCACCGCAAGGACGAGCAGCATAGGCAGGATGAAATATTTCTTCATAATTTTGCCTCCCGGCATTGCATCTGATCTTGACTCGAAGAACCGGCTCTAGATTGCCCGGGCGGCGGCTTCCGCGTACGAAATGGGATCTACCGCGCCCGCTTCGCGAAACGCACGCAGACGGAGCGCACAACTGTCGCAGACGCCGCAGGCGCGATCTTCGCGCTGATAGCATGACCACGTTAAATCGAACGGGGCATTCAGTTCAAGGCCAAGGCGCACAATCTCGGCTTTGTGCATCGCAATGAGCGGGGTCACCACCCGAATGGCGCCCTCCCTGGTACCCGTCTTCACGACTTCATTGAACGCCCGATAATACTCTGGCCGGCAATCGGGATAGCCGGAACTGTCCGGCTCGACGGCTCCGATGAAGACCGTATTGGCTCCCAGCACTTCGGCCCAACTGACGGCAACGGCAAGAAAATGGGCGTTGCGGAAAGGAACGTACGTTACCGGGATGCCGCCGGGAATGCTGACGCCGATCTCGTGCGCCTCGGGAACGGCTATACCGGAATCGGTGAGGGCGGATCCGCCGATCGCGCGCAAAGCTTCATTCCGCACGAGCAGACGGTCGCGAATTCCGAGCCGGTCGCAGATGTTTATGAAGCTGCTTCGCTCGCGGTCTTCCGTGCGCTGTCCGTAACTCACATGGACGGCCGCGACTTGGTTATCGCGCGCTGCGAGAGCCGCGCACACGCAGGAATCCATGCCGCCGCTCAACAGGACCACGGCGCGGCTGGATGGATTCAGGGCCATGACACGCTCAGAAAGCACTGTGATCTGTTCTTCATGATCTTATGATAGTTGAAGATTTTCGCAGGTGCCTTGGACCGACGCTATGGGCTTTGGGAATGCGGCTTCCTGCCGTTTGTTTTTTCTGTTGTAATTTCTTTGGAGTCATCGCGAAAAGGAACCTAACACTCTGAGCCTCAAGAATCTTGCCATTTTGTCTCTGTTGACCGCCGCGGCACTCCTGATCCACGGCTATCATCCCTATGCGGAAGACGCGGAGATTTACCTTCCTGGTGTTTTGAAGATCCTGAATCCCAAATTGTTCCCAGTGAACTCTGAGTTCTTTGGCGAACACGCTGGGCATTCGTTATATCCCAATCTGATCGCTTTCTCGGTTCGGGTGACACATCTGCCTTTACCCTGGGCGGCTTTCTTGTGGCATCTGGTGTGTATTTTCTTGTTGCTGGCGGCGAGCTGGCGACTGGCGTCCGCCTTATTTGAGGGGGACAGTGCGGAAAAGCGCTGCGCACGCTGGGCGGCGGTGGCTTTGATGGCCGCTTTGCTGACCTTGCCCATTGCCGGGACGTGGCTTTACATCCTGGACCAGTTTTTGAATCCGCGGAACCTGGCGGCATTCGCGGCGCTGTTTGCGGTAGCGGAAGTGTTGCACCGCAAGTATGTGCGGGCCGCGCTGTGGCTGGTATTTGGCGCCCTTATGCACCCGTTCATGGCAAGCTTTGCGATTTTATTTTGCGCGTGGCTTGTGTTACTCGACCGGTATCGTCCGCGCCTTTTGGGATTCGCGGCCGCGCTTCCTTTTGGTATTACATTGGAGCCTCCGCCGGCGGCTTATCATGAGGTCGCGCTGCGGCAGCGCTCACACTTCGTCCTGCGGTGGGAGTGGTATGAGTGGCTGGGCGTGGCCGGGCCGGTGCTGTTGTTCTGGTGGTTTGGGAATTTTGCCCGTCGCCGCGGCATGAAGAATCTGGAGTTGGTGTCGCGGGCGATGGTGGCATTCGTGTTGTTGGCGACGGCGGCCGCGATTGGACTCGGGATCCCGGCCCGTTTCGAAGCGCTGACGCGCCTTCAGCCCTTGCGCTGCCTGGCCTTGTGCTACATGGTGCTGGTGGTGGCTGGCGGTGGATTGCTGGGAATGTATGTCCTGCGGGGTCGGGTATGGCGGTGGCTCCTCTTGTTCATCCCGCTCAGTTTCGGCATGTATTTTGCGCAGCGGCAAGTGTTCCCGGCAAGCCAGCATATCGAGTGGCCGTGGGCGCAATCGCGCAACCAGTGGGCGCAGGCATTTGACTGGATCCGCGCCGACACCTCGGTGGATGCCTTGTTTGCGCTTGACCCCAGGCATATGGAGCTTCCCGGAGAAGACGAAAACGGCTTTCGAGCGCGCGCCGAACGCAGCATGCTCGCAGATTTGGTCAAGGACAAAGGAGCCTGTTCGATGTTTCCGCCCCTCTCGGTGAAGTGGGCGGAGCAGATCGCCGATGAAAAGAATTTTGAGCATTTCGGCAAAGAGGATTTCGAACGGCTGCGAAATAAGTACGGCGTCAGCTGGGTTGTGGTGCAACAACCCGGTCCGGAGGGATTGGAATGTCCCTACGCGAATTCAGCCGTGCGCGTGTGCCGGGTTCGCTAAGATGCAGCCGTTGAACCGCGTGCTGCGGATCCACGCGGTGTGTTAGCCTAACTACTTCAGACGAATGGCGACTCCGATTGTATCCCCCGCAACTCGGATGCTGTTTCCGTACGCGAAATGGTCGGCCCAACTGTCCAGCCTGCGCCGTCAGTTCCGCGAAGCCCAGCCCTATCCGCATGTGCACGTGAAGCAATTCCTGGAGCCCGACGTGGCCGCGGAAATGGCCGGCGAGTTTCCGGACATGGCGACCGACGCCTGGACGCGCTACAAACACCAGAATGAAAACAAGGTAGGACTGGCGAAACGATCTGTCTTCCCGCCGATGCTGGGCGAGGTAGTGGACGAACTGAATTCAAAGCCCTTCGTGCATTGGCTCTCGCAATTGACCGGGATTTCCGGTCTTCTTTCGGATGACATGCTGGAAGGCGGCGGCCTGCACCAGTCGGGTCCGGGCGGGTTCCTCAACGTCCACACCGACTTCAGCAATCATCACTACCATAAGCATTGGCGGCGGCAGGTCAATCTGATTCTCTATCTCAATCCCGGATGGCAAGAAGCGTGGGGCGGCGCGCTTGAACTATGGGATCGGGAAATGCGCCGGTGCGTAGTGAAGGTACCGCCGCTGTTCGATGACGCGCTGATTTTCCGCACCGATGAGATTTCCTACCACGGTTTTCCCGACCCGTTGCGGTGTCCCGAGGGCGAATCGCGCAAGAGTCTGGCCTTGTATTACTACACCGCTGAATCGGGCCCCGAAGTCAAAATCCGTTCCACGAATTATCGTCCACGGCCGGAAGACGGCCCCCTGAAGTCGGGGATGATCTGGTTGGATAAACAGGCGGTGGATCTCTATTCGCGGGCCAAAGCGCGCTTTGGTTTTTCGGATCAGTGGGCCAGCAAGATTCTAGGCTTCCTCTCGCGGAAGCGTTGAAGGCGATTTGCTCAACGCCGCTCGGACGCCGTCGGCACTCCTACTTCGTAGTAAGACTCGGAACCGGCCTCAAGAGTTTTTCCCTTTCCGTCAAAGATCGGATTGTGAACGATTCCGGCGCGCTGCAGCGCGAACTGGAGCGTAGTTTCTAGTACTCCCATCCCGTATTGGACGCTGCGGCGGAAATTGATCGACGAAGCCTCCTCGAAATATTTGGTAGGGCAGGAAACTTCGCCAATCCGGAAGCCGAAGTAAACACACTGGGCAAGCATCTGGTTGTCGAACACGAAATCGTCGCTGTTCTCCCCCAGTGGCAGGCGGCTGAGAACTTCGCGGCTGAAGGCGCGATATCCGGTGTGATATTCGGACAGCTTGACGCGCAGAAACAGATTTTCAACAGCGGTCAGCAAGCGATTGGCGACATATTTGTAAAGCGGCATGCCACCGCGAAGCGCGGTGCCGCCGATGATGCGCGAGCCGAGAACCACGTCATAGACATCGTAGGCGACCATACTCGCCATGGCGGTTACCAGCAGCGGCGTGTACTGGTAGTCGGGATGGACCATGATGACGACGTCAGCGCCGGCAGCCAGAGCCTCACGGTAACAGGTCTGCTGATTGCGTCCGTATCCGTAATTGCGATTGTGGACGAACGACCGCAGGCCCAACTGCTGCGCAACTTCTAGTGTGCGGTCGGAGCTGTGGTCATCAACCAGAATGCGAATGTCGACCAGATCGGGCAACTCCCGAACCGTCGCTTCCAGCGTTTTTTCCGCATTGTAAGCGGGGAACACCACGGCAATGCGTTTGCCGTTGATCATTGAGGCATTTCCTTTGAATGAGGCTTGTTAAATCATAACCGGAAATGCGGGCTTCTGCCGCAGATTCAGAAGCTAGAGTGCATTGATATCCCGTAGAGATGCGGCTTGCCGCGGCTCTGCAGCGGCAGGCCTGACGGGGCAAGCCCGGTCTCTACACAAGAAAAAGTCGCGCCACGTTGGTAAACTATTCAACAGAAAATATGCCTCTTCGTACTCTGTTTGAGAAAATCTGGGACGCGCACGTGGTCACTGCTCCCGAAGGGCAGTCGGCGGTGCTCTATATCGATTTGCACCTAGTGCATGAAGTGACTTCTCCGCAGGCCTTCGACGGCCTGCGAGCTTCCGGAAGAAAGGTACGGCAACCGCTGCGCACGATTGCGACGGTCGACCACAATATCCCCACCACTCCGCGCGGCACGCCCATCACTGACCCGATTGCGGCGAAACAGATTGAGGCGCTGCAGAAGAATTGCCGCGAGTTTGGGGTTCCGTTGTTCGATATGGACTCGGCCGAACAGGGGATCGTCCACGTCATCGGGCCGGAGCTGGGTATAACCTTGCCGGGAATGACGATTGTCTGTGGCGACAGTCATACCTCGACCCACGGCGCGTTCGGATCGCTGGCGTTCGGCATTGGAACGTCGGAAGTAGAGCACGTTCTGGCTACGCAATGCCTGCCGCAGAAAAAGCCGAAGACGATGCAGATCCACGTCAGCGGAAAGTTGGCCGAAGGCGTGACGGCAAAAGACCTGGCGCTCGGAATTATCGGCCGCATCGGCACCGACGGCGCCGCCGGATACGTGATCGAATACGCCGGGGATCCGGTGCGTGGCTTGTCGATGGAAGGTCGCATGACGCTGTGCAATATGAGCATTGAGGCGGGAGCGCGCGCCGGTTTGATCGCGCCCGATGAGACGACCTTCGCTTACGTCGGCGGCCGCCGCTTTGCACCGACAGGAAAAGGTTGGGACGAGGCAGTTACGTACTGGCAAACGCTGGCCAGCGATTCCGCAGCCCGATTCGATCGCGTGATTGAGATTGACGCAGCCTCCCTTGCGCCGTTCGTGACCTGGGGGACGAATCCTGGGATGGTAGTGGCGATCAACGCGCGCGTTCCCGAGTTAAAGAGCTTTCCGCAGGAAGCCGACCGGCGCGCGGCCGAACAGGCGCTCACTTACATGGGCCTCGATCCGGGAACGCCGATCGAAAGCATCGCTGTGGACCGAGTGTTTATCGGATCGTGCACCAATTCGCGCATCGAGGACCTGCGTGCGGCGGCGCGCGTCGCGAAGGGGCAGCGTGTGAATCCGAAAGTGCGGGCCATGGTGGTGCCGGGCTCGCAGACGGTAAAGCGAGCGGCGGAAAAAGAAGGGTTGGACCGTATATTTCGCGACGCCGGGTTTGAATGGCGTGAGTCGGGATGCTCGATGTGTCTCGGAATGAATCCCGACATCCTGCAACCGGGAGAGCGTTGCGCCTCGACGAGCAACCGTAATTTCGAGGGACGGCAGGGGCGCGGAGGACGCACGCACCTGGTCAGTCCCATGATGGCAGCGGCGGCGGCGATTGCGGGACACTTCACGGATATTAGAAATTGGCGATTTCAGTAGTTAAATTTCAATAGTAAACAAGACATTATGAAACCATTTCGCAAGCACACCGGCCTCGTTGTCCCGCTCGATAAGGTGAACGTGGACACCGATCAGATCATCCCCAAACAGTTTCTGAAGCGGATCGAGCGCACAGGCTTCGGCGAATTTCTGTTTCACGACTGGCGCTTTTCGGGTGATGGAAAAGATGGCGGGAAAGATATCAGAAAAAAGACCGGCGATTTTGTGCTGGACGCGCCGCGCTACGCCAAAGCCTCGATTCTGGTCGCCGGCAAGAATTTCGGCTGCGGGTCATCGCGCGAACATGCCGTCTGGGCGCTGGCGGATTTCGGTTTCCAGGTCGTGATTGCGCCGTCCTTTGCCGACATCTTTGCCAACAACAGCCTGAAGAATGGCCTGCCCACCGTGCGGCTCAGCGAAGAGCAGGTGGCTGAGATCATGCGCCGTTCGAGAGAAATTGACGATTATCGGTTGACTGTAGATCTCGAAACTCTGCGAGTCGAGGACGGACGAGGATTTTCGGCAGAGTTCCCGATGGATGAATTTTCGCGTCACTGTTTACTGAACGGATTGGACGACATCGGGCTTACTCTGCAACATGAAGCCGACATCGTGGCGTATGAGGCCAAACATCCTGTGCGCGCGGAGATGAAAGGGCTTCTGGCCAACTAAGACGCGCTTCAATCTCTTCTGACACGAAATCGTTCCAGGTTGTACACTTCTGAGTTTGCGTTTAGCGTTGTGTGTCCGCAGGGTTGCGCATCAAATGGTTCGTCGGTTTCGGTTTCACCCTCATGCGAAATTGGAGTTTGTTCGTGAAGAAAGTCCTCTTTGTTTTCGTCCTGAACCTGGTCGCCTTACTTTCGGTGGGGCTCGCCCAGACCGCGTCGAAGCAGCTCACCATTGAACAGATCTTTACCGAAGGCGGAGTTACCGGGCGCGCCCCGGAGACAATCAAGTGGAGTCCCGACGGCACGAAGGTTTCCTTTGTACAGCGCGATGACACAGGCGAGCATGGCGAACTCTGGTATGTAAACGCACTGACTGGCGATAAGGGAGTCCTGGTTAGTGAGATCAAGCTCTCGCAACTGGATCCTCCCCTCAGCAGGATTCACGACGAGCGCGAGAAGGAGCGCTTGATGCGCTACCACGTCGCCGCCTACTCCTGGGCGCCCGATTCCAAGCACCTGCTCTTCGATGCGCAGGGGCAACTCTGGTATTACAGCCTGGATTCCGGAACGGCGGTGCAACTGACGTCGTCACCGGACCCGAGCGAGGACGCGAAGTTTTCGCCGGACGGCAAGCGGCTGGCCTTCGTGCGCAAGCACAATCTCTATGTACATCCCGTCTCGGGCGAGGAAGGTGAACGTCCGCTTACGCGCGACGAGAAGGATAAAGATAAAAATAATAACAACGACAGCGAAGACAACATTCTGAATGGCGAAGTGGACTGGGTTTACGCAGAAGAGCTGGCGGTGCGGAGCAACTTTTTCTGGTCGCCCGAAGGAAAAGACGTCCTTTTTCTGCAGATGGATGAGACTCGAGTGCCGACCTATCCGATCACCGATTGGCTGCCAACGCACCCTCGGGTCGAGCAGGAAAAATATCCCAAGGCGGGAGATCCGAATCCGGTCGTGCGCCTGGGCGTGGTGGGCAGCAATGGCGGCAAGGTGCGCTGGATCAAACTCACCGATGACGATGACACCTACCTGCCACGCTTCGGCTGGCTTCGCGAAGGCTGGGCTTGGGCTGAGATCCTGAATCGCAAGCAGGATGCAATGGACCTGTACTTCATCGAGACGAAGTCGGGCAGGTCGCGCAAAGTGCTGACGGAATCGGCGCCGGATGCGTGGGTGAACGTCAACGACGACTTTCGTATACTGAAATCCGGCGATCACTTTCTCTGGACCAGTTGGCGCGACGGCCACACCCACATTTATCTCTACAGCTTCAATCCCAACGACCCGCTGGCGGCCAATGCAAAACTCGAACGCCAGCTCGAAAGCGGCGATTATGAAGTTATTGCAATCGGCGGCGTGGACGATCAATCGGGGAACGTCTTCTTTATCGCCAATAAGGAAGACCCCCGCCAGGAAAAACTTTTTTCTGTGAAGTTCGACGGCTCGGGGATGCAAAGCCTTTCACCGGCCGACGGCAGCTATGGGGCAAATTTCGCTGGCGACGGCAAACATTTTGTGGAGACGTACTCCGCAACGCTGATGCCGCCCCGCATTTCGGTATGCGCGCCGGCCGGGCCCTGCCAGAAGATCTGGGAAGGACGCAGCTTGGCTGACTACGATCCGATTGCACCGAAGTTTCTGGAATTCAACGCCGACGACGGCACGGTGTTGTACGGGTATCTGATTCTGCCGCGCAATGCAGACGCGAGCCAGAAGATCCCGCTTATCGTGCACATTTATGGTGGGCCAGCCGGGCAGACAGTGCAGAACGCGTGGGGCGGGACGAACGCGCTGTTCCATCAGATTTTGGCGAACGAGGGATTTGCGATTTTCTCCGTGGACAACCGCGGAACGCCGAATCGAGGCAAGAAATTTTCGACCGCGACCCGCCTGCAATCGGGTCCCATCGAACTGAAAGACCAGCTCACGGCGCTTGATCAGTTGCATGCGCAATTTCCGCAGCTCGATCGTACTCGCATGGCAATCTGGGGATGGTCGAACGGCGGCTCGATGACGCTCTACGCGCTTACCCACTCCGACCGCTTCAAGGCGGGGATCTCGGTGGCGCCGGTAACCAACTGGCGCGACTACGATTCGATTTACACCGAGCGCTACATGGGACTGCCGAAAGACAACACCCGCGCCTATGACGATTCCATCGTCGGCGCCGCCGGCAGTCTGCACGGGTCGTTGCTGCTGGCACACGGGACGAGCGATGACAATGTGCACTTCCAGAATACAATCCAGATGACTGACGCGTTGATCAAAGCGGAAAAGCAGTTTCGACTGATGGTCTATCCGGATAAGACGCATGGCATTTCGGGCTCGAGTGCGCGTACGCAGTTGTTCCACATGATGGAAGATTTCTGGAATCAGGAATTGAAATAGCCATCAGCCATCAGCCGTCAGCCATCAGTTTAGGCTCCCGGGGCGGAAATGAGATTTAGCTGATGGCTGACGGCTGATGGCTGGCTCTTATGCATCGCACATCTCTCGGCGATTTCGAACTTACTGTGGTCTCCGATGGAACTTACTTCCTCGACGGCGGAGCCCTTTTCGGCGTCGTTCCCAAGACCATGTGGTCGAAAAAGATCACGCCCGATGAGCAGAACCGCCTTGACGCTGGACTGAACTCGCTGCTCGTACGCACCGGCGAGAAGAACATTCTGATCGAGACGGGCATCGGCAACAAGCTCCCCGAGAAGCTGGTGCAGATCTACAAACAGCCGGCCAAGTTGCTCGACAACCTGAACGCCGCTGGCGTCGCGCCCGAGGATATCGACATCGTTATCAACACCCATCTGCATTTCGATCACTGCGGATGGAACACGATGCGGCGCGGAGATCAGGTGGTGCCGACATTTCCCAACGCAAGGTATTACGTTCAGCAAAAGGAGTGGGAGCATGGCCGTCTGCAACTGGAGCGTGACGCGATCAGCTACATGAGTCCGAATTACGATCCGCTGATCGAGAGCGGTCAGATGGAACTGCTGAAGGGCGATCGGGAACTCGCGCCCGGCATTTCGGTCAAGGTTTTTCCAGGGCACACGGCGAATATG
>JBAVAA010000732.1:0-2608 GCA_049585515.1 Terriglobales bacterium
GCGCAACACGCGCAGTGCCTTTAGGGTCAGCAACTCGGGATCGCCCGGCCCCGCTCCCACCAGATAAACTTTGCCCGTCATGCTGCTCCCTCGCTTTTTAGAGTTAATTTCTCGCGTTCGACTTGGCGGGGAGGGACCTGGTTCAGCGGAACTTGTTCCAGTTCAATTCTCGTGCTTGATTCCTGAAACTTCTCGAGCTCCGCTTCGAACGCTTCCCTGCTTGCTAATGAGTGCAGTAGATGCAGCTTGCGCTCTTTGTCTAGATCGCTGGCCAGAATGAGCCGTCTGGTCTCGCCTAGTTGCTCGACCCAGGCCGCGTATCCGGGCCCGAATTGCCGTTCAAGTTGCTGACGTAGTTTCTGCGCCAGGGATGGACTCTGCCCATTGGTGGAAATCGCTATCTGCAGATCACCGCGCTGCACCACCGCCGGATAAAAGAAATCGCAATACTCGGGAACATCGACCACGTTGCAGAGCACATTGCGGCGCTGCGCTTCGTTATAAATGTGTTCGTTCGTGCGATTGGACGCGCTGGCTACGATGGCAAGAAACTTCCCGTCCAGGTCGCTATTTGAAAAGGCGCGCAGATCCAGTTCGATCTTCCCTTGTTTCGCCCATTCATGGACCTCGGCGCTGGCCTCGACCGCGACGACATGAATGACCGCACCGGTATCGAGGAGAGCGCCGATCTTGGGCGTGCCGACCTTTCCGGCGCCCACAATCAGGCACGGCTTCCCAGCCAGCTTCAGGAACATTGGGAATAGGCTAGTCACCGTCTCCTCCCGCTAATTGGGTCAGGTGACCAGTGCCTCTGACAGCTAGGGGCGGCAGGTCGCGGGGAACGGCCTCGACCGGCGCCCCGGCCAGAAATTCCCGCAGATGCGTGTCGGTGTGACGGGCAAAGAACTGCCTCAGGTTTTCACCAGCCTCACGCGCGTCCAGATATTGCCGCAGCAATCGCTCAATCGCCTCTGGAACCTCGGTCGCGGGGCAGCGATATCCGACGGGCCGCGCCGTTGCCTGATGAAGGCCGAGCGCTCCGCCCACGCAGAAGTAATAGGCATCGACCATGCGGCCATCGACTTTCATCTTCTTGCCGTCGATGCCAATGTCGGCAATCCAATGCTGTCCGCAACTGTTGGGGCATCCAGTAACGTGCAGCTTCAGGTGCTGATCGAAACCGGGCAGACGTTCCTCGAGTTCTTCTACCAGCCAGCGCGCAAAAGCCTTGGTCTCGGTGATCGCAAGCTTGCAGAATTCCGTGCCGCTGCATGCGACGGTGCCGCGGTAGAACGCCGATCCGCCAACTCGCAATCCAATCGCATCCAGTTCCTTGGCCAGGTCGTCTCCATTGAGCTGGGGAACATTTACAATGAGCAGGTTCTGCGTGTTGGTGGTGCGCAGCTCGCCAGATGCAAAGCGATCGGCGAGGTCGGCGGCGGCTTGCATTTGCTCGGCGGTAATTCGTCCTCGGAGCACAGCCGCTCCCACGTAGCAATAGCCCGGCTGCTTCTGCGGATGAATGCCGACGTGGTCGCGATTGACATCGGCGGGCGGATGTTCTTCGACTGCGGGATCGAATTCGAATCCGACGCGTCGCTGCAGTTCGTCGAGGAAGCTCTCCGGCGTCCAGCCATGGCGCAGGAAGAGAAACTTCAGTCGAGCCCGCTCGCGATGCTCGCGCAATACTTCCGAATCGCGAAACAGTTCAGCGATTCCTTTAATGGCGGGCAACACCTGATGCCAGCGGACAAACGCGTTCAATCGAGCTCCCAGGTAGGGCTCGGTGGAAAGGCCTCCTGCAACCCGCAGCGAGAAACCGATCTCGGGCGTGCCGTGGAGCACGCGTGTTGTCGCGGTCAAACCTATATCGTTGATTTCGGGATACGGGCACCAGACACGGCATCCGGTGATCGAGATTTTGAACTTGCGGGGCAGGTTGTAGAACTCGGCATTGCCCGCCAGCATTCGCGAGACCTCGAGGGCCAGGGGAGAGGCGTCGCAAATCTCGTCGGCGTCGACTCCCGCTACCGGGCAGCCGGTAACATTGCGCGTGACATCACCGCAGGCGCTCGTTGTATTCAAGCCCACACGGCCGAGCGCTTCGAGCAAATCGGGCAGTTGCTCGATGGTGACCCAGTGCAACTGAATATTTTGGCGGACGGTGATGTCGGCGATTCCGTGAGCGTAGCGGCGGGTGAGATCGGCGATGGTTCGCAGTTGTTCGGAGCGGAGCAGACCGTTGGGTATCCTTATTCTTACCATGAAGCGTTGCAGAGCCCGGCCTTCGCCATTCTTACCCCCGGTTACGCCTGCGCCGTCGCCCTGGGTGTACACGCCCCACCACCGAAAGTAGGTTCCCAGCCATTCGGGGGGGATGGACTCGAATCCTTCGCGCGCGAAACGACGGATCTCTTCCAGACCTTCCCACGGATTCTTAGCGCGTTTGAGGCGCTCGACGCGCTGGGCCTTGGTTTCTGTCGCAGTATTTGTCATAAGCTCTTTGACCCCGTAACTCGTTTTGAACCCGTGTTACCCGATTGCTCCAGAAAATAAAAAACCCACCGCCAGGTTCGTCTGGGGTGGGTTATAAGTGCCGGTCTTAGAA
>JBAVAA010000733.1:0-1792 GCA_049585515.1 Terriglobales bacterium
GAAATTGCTCATGGACCGCGCCTTTGAGGGGAGATTGCGGCGGCTCAGCACCAATCCCGAAGGCAATCCGGATTACGGTCCGGCCGATCAACAAACCATTGGCGTTTTTTCCTACGGAGAGAGCGACGTTCCGGTTGTTCTCGTCAGGATCACGGATCCGAATTCCGGAAAAATATGGCTCTTTTCCTCCGAAACGCTCAGCAAAGTTCCTGAGCTGTACGACATCATCGAAGCGCATCGGGTCGAGAACAGGCTCCCGCGAAGCCTGGTGCAAAACACATTTCTCGGGATGCCGCTCTGGCAATGGCTGGCCCTCCTGGCGGCGATTCCGGTGGCAGTCGCCATCGGATGGACGGGGGTTCTGCTGCTCGCGATTCCGCGGCGGCTTTGGCTCAAGTTCCGAAATCGTCCGAACCTGCACACTTACAGCCGCATCTCCCGGCCGCTGCTTCTTTCCTTCAGCGCGCTTGCCCACCGCGCGATTAGCGGATATTTCGGACTGCCGTTACTGACCCGTCTTTATTACTTCCGCTTCATTGGCGTTCTCATCAGCATCGGCTTCTTCTGGTTTCTGCTGCGCGTGACCAGTCTCACCATGCAGCGCCTCCGCATCCACGCCATAAGCAGTGGCCGCACGGGCACGGGAACGCTGATTGTGTTGGCCGAGAGGCTGCTCACCGCGTTGGTGATAGTCGCGGCCGTCCTCGCTACTCTCGGTATCCTGGGTTTCAACCTGACCACGGTACTCGCCGGCCTTGGCATCGGCGGCATTGCTATCGCTTTCGCCGCGCAGAAGACGCTGGAAAATCTCTTCGGCGGAGTTTCCGTCCTGGCCGACGAAGTGATCCTCGTCGGCGACTACTGCCGTTTTGGCGACCGTACAGGGACGGTGGAAGACATCAGCCTGCGCTCTACACGGGTTCGCACCGATGCCCGCACCGAACTCTCCATTCCCAATGGCGCTCTCGCGACCATGAACATCGAAAACTTTACCCGTCGCGACAAAATCCTGTTCAACCCCGTTCTCGCCATCCGGTATGAGACTACGGCGGACCAATTGCGCTATCTGCTTGCCGAAGTTCGGCGGATGTTATACGAGCATCCGAAGATCGAAAGCGAGAGTGCCAGCATCCGCTTCGCCAATTTCGACAACAGCTCTTTGCGCCTTGAGATTTTCAGCTACGCGCTCACCCGCGATGCCAATGAATTCGGCGCGATTCGCGAAGACCTGCTCCTGCGCATCATGAACATTGTCGAAAAATCGGGCACCGCGTTTGCCTTTCCGTCGCAGACCCTATATTTCTCGCGCGATTCGGGCATTGACAAGGAAAAGGCGGCGTCCGCCGAGCAGCAGGTGCAACAATGGCGTAACCAGCGCCAGTTGCCTTTTCCCGATTTCGCGCCCGCCGCTAAATCTGCCTTTCGCGGTTCGATTGTCTATCCGGAACCCGATTCGGCGGTTGGAGAAGACCACTCGCGCCCCTGAAACCAGTGGCAACCCCTTCCTTACTCCGGTAACTTGCGGCTTTCGCCGGCAATTTCTAGCATAAGAGAGCCATGCTTCATGCCCTATTGTTGTCGCCGGATGACCAGGCGGTGAGCGCAATCACTGCCGTTCTTGAAGAAATGTCAGTGACTTGCGAGCGTCCACTGGATGGACCATCCGCTGCCCAACAACTCCATTCCCATCGCTTCGACCTGGTGCTGGTCGATTGCGAAAATCTTCCGGCGGCCAAGCTGATCTTGGACGTTTGCCGTCGCGGAACAACCGGCAAGAACCCCGTCCCTATGG
>JBAVAA010000734.1:0-12752 GCA_049585515.1 Terriglobales bacterium
CCTATAGTGCATCGGTTGATTTGCAGGAGGAGTCGGTGCGGTTTGTCATGAACCGGGAAATGAATCTGGAGCGGCTCATCAGCCACCGTTATCCGCTGGAACGTGGTGTGGAAGCGCTGAAATTGGCTGCCCATCCTCAACCGGACTCGATGAAAGTTGTCATCCAGCCGGGTAGCGCCTGGGGAGGACACTAATTGTGAATGGCAAGATGACGGCGGCCGTTCTCTACGGCAAAGAAGACGTCAAGATTGAAAGAGTACCAATTCCGCGTGTCGGTGAAGGCGAAGTTCTGGTCAAGGTGCACGTGGCGCTTACCTGCGGCACGGATTTAAAGGTGTATCAGCGTGGCTATCATGCGCGGATGATTGTGCCGCCCGCGTTATTTGGGCACGAACTGGCGGGCACGATCGAAGAGGCCGGAGAAGGCGTGCGCGGCTTCAAAAAAGGCATGCGCGTGGTCGCCCTCAACTCGGCGCCCTGCGGCACGTGCTTCTATTGCTCCAAGCACCAGTTGAACCTGTGCGAAGATCTGCTGTTCAACAATGGCGCCTATGCCGAATACATACGGATTCCGCGGCGGATTGTGGAAACCAATATGCTGATGGTGCCTTCGAATGTGACGTTCGAAGATGCGGCCATGACGGAGCCGCTGGCCTGCG
Organism: Terriglobales bacterium; assembly: GCA_049585515.1. Taxonomy (GTDB): domain Bacteria; phylum Acidobacteriota; class Terriglobia; order Terriglobales; family Acidobacteriaceae; genus Acidiflorens. The sequence continues at coordinate 660 of JBAVAA010000734.1, forward strand.
TTCTCCGCGGGCTGCATGAAACGGGAGTCCAGATCGGGGACACGGTTGCGATTATTGGCGGGGGACCGATTGGCCTGATGTTCGTTCAAGTGGCAAAAGCCATCGGCTGCAATGTGATCGCGGTGGTCAAGCGCGATTCGCAGGTTTCGCTGGCACGCAAGAAAGGCGCGCACGAGGTGGTGCAGATCACCGAGGTGAAAGATCCGGTCGAGGCGGTGCGCGAGTTGAGTCCGGAAAGGCGCGGCGCCGATGTGGCGATCGAGGCGGTGGGCCGTCCGGAAGCATGGGAGTGGGCCGTGCAGATGGTGCGCAAGGGCGGCACGGTAAATTTCTTTGGGGGATGTTCCGCGGGAACCAAGGTGCAACTCGATACCAACCGCTTGCACTATTCGGAGATTACTTTGAAGGCGACTTTCCATCACACGCCGGAGACGGTGCGGCGGGCGTTCGGACTGATCGCGGAGAAAAAAGTCTGCGGCAACGACTATATTACCGGCGAAGCGCCGCTTTCGCGTTTGCAGGATGTGCTGCGCCACATGCTCAATCGCGGCGGAGACATCAAGACTGCGATTATCCCGGGTCACTGAGGACGTAACGAACGGAAAGGGTACAGCTCACAGCTTGCGGAAGAAGTGGATTTTGCCGCCTCAGCCCCTAAAGGGGCGTGTGATTTCGAAGGGCTTACGGTATCGCTAAAGCGATACCCTGATACGAAACCGGAGTTTTTCCGCAAGCTCTGGAACTCGTGCCCTTCCCGTCCGTTGAGAAATCTGAGTTTTTCAGCAAACTGTAAGGCCGTATTCAAGGCTTGGCAATTATCGTAGCGGTGAGTCGCTGCGCCATCCAAAATCAATGACAACTGCCGCCAGCCATCCCCCGACTGCGCCGCACTCCTCCATTTGGAGTGCGCTGCCGCCGGAGTATGCCATTCCTGACGAGGCGCCTTCGCCGGCCGAGGCCCGCGAATACTGCCGGCGCCTGGCGCGCTCGCATTACGAGAATTTCTCGGTCGCGTCGTGGTTTCTTCCGCGGCAGCTGCGGCAGCACTTCTTCAATGTCTACGCGTACTGCCGCATCTCGGACGATCTCGGCGACGAGGTAGGCGATACTGCGGCATCTCTGCAGCTTCTGGATCAATGGGAGGCAGAGTTAAACGCCTGCTACGACGGGCATCCGCGGCATCCTGTATTTGTTGCGCTTTCTGAGACTGTCCGCCAGTTTGAAATTCCGAAACATGAGTTCGCGGATCTGCTGACCGCTTTCCGTCAGGATCAGAGCATCGCCCGCTACGAAACGTTTCAGGATCTGCTGGGATACTGCTGCTATTCGGCGAATCCGGTGGGCCACCTGGTTTTGTATCTCTGCGGATACCGCGATTCCGAACGGCGGCTGCTTGCCGATTACACTTGTACCGCGCTGCAGGTCGCGAATTTTTGGCAAGACGTTAGCGCGGATTTTGCCAAGGGACGAATTTATCTTCCCCTCGAGGACCTGCGTCGCTTCGGCGTCAGCGAAGAAACAATCCGCGCCGGCGAAAACACTGCAGCATTTTGCGAGATGATGAAATTCGAGGTCGCGCGCGCGAGAGAATGGTTCGCGCAAGGCTTGCCTCTAATCGCGAAAGTCGATCGTACGCTGGCGATCGACATCGAACTTTTCAGCCGCGGCGGACAAGAGATTCTGCATGCCATCGAGCGCCAACAGTACGCTGTACTCAGCCGGCGTCCCGCAATTTCGAAGTCCCGGAAGCTGGCCCTGGTCGCTCGTGCTACGCTGGGAAAATTGCTGGGAAAGCAGGGACAGAGATAGAGATGAGCACTGCCGTGGGAAATGCACCCGTGCAATTTGCGCCTACCGCTTCACAGCTCGATATGGCTTACTCCGTCTGCCGGAGTATCGCCCGAGCGGCGGCAAAGAATTTCTACTATGGGTTCATGGTGCTTCCTCGACGCAAGCGCAATGCGTTGAGCGCGGTGTATGCCTTCATGCGGCGTTGCGATGACATCGTTGACGACAACTCGGTGAGCCCTTACGACCGACACAACAAGCTGGCGGATTGGTTGGATAAAGTTCACCGCGCCCTCGCGGCACACCCAACCGACGATCCGGTGTTATTGGCGTTGACCGATGCGCAGCGGGCTTACCAGATTCCGATCGGACTGCTTGACCAGCTAGCCTTCGGTACGGCTGCCGATCTGGACTTCAGCCAGCCGGACACCTCCGGTAGTGCGCCGATCCTCGCGCGCTACCAGACTTTTGAAGAGCTGCGACAGTATTGCCACGGGGTGGCATCGGTTGTTGGCCTGGTGTGCATCAAGATTTTTGGGTATCGCGATCCGGCGGCAGAGCCGTTGGCCGAGCGCTGCGGATTGGCCTTTCAGCTGACGAATATTATTCGCGACGTGAAAGAAGATGTCGCTATGGGCCGGATTTATTTTCCTCAGGAAGACCTAGCGCAGTGCGGACTTTCGGCCGCCGATCTTGCCGCGCCGCAGATTGATGTTGCCCGTATCCGTCCGCTGCTGGCGATGGAGGCCGAGCACGCTCGCGAAGGTTATCGCGCGGGAGAAGAGTTGATCCCACTGGTGAATGAAGACAGTCAGCCCGCCTTGTGGGTACTTATTACCATCTATCAGCGCTTGCTCGAAAAGATGGCTTCGAATCAGTATGACGTCTTCAGTCAGCGTGTCCGGTTAACGGTTCCTGAAAAGGTTACTGTCCTTGGAAAAGGAATCCTGAAGCGTCTGTTGTGATGGCTTCCTCAACCCATTCCAATACGAGACATCTACCTAAAGTCGCCGTTGCCGGAGGCGGACTAGCCGGCCTCGCTGCGGCCTGCGCCTTGGCGCAAGCAGGGTTTGGCGTGTCGCTCTTTGAGCGCCGGCCTTATCTGGGTGGCCGTGCGTCATCGTATCAGCATCCCGGGACCGGCGAAGTTGTCGACAACTGCCAGCATGTGTTGCTCGGCTGCTGCACAAATTTGCTGGACTTCTATCGGCGCGCGGGAGTTCAGAACAAGATTCGCTGGTATGAACAGCTTACGTTCATCGAGCCTGGCGGACGCGCATCCGTAATTGCCCCGTCAGCTTTGCCGGCCCCGCTGCATACCGCCCCGGCGTTTCTGCGGGCGGACTGTTTGAGTCTTCGCGACAAGCTGGCTATCGGCCGCGCTATGGCTGCGCTCGCTCCTTCGACTCCAGCGGATCGCGGTGAGTCGTTTCTCGACTGGCTCAAGCGCCACGGACAAACCGAACAAGCCATCGAACGCTTTTGGAAGACGATCCTGGTCAGCGCGTTGAATGAGGAGCTAGATCAGATTTCCGTTCCCTATGCGGCCCAGGTGGTGCGCGAGTCATTTCTTAAGTCGGCGGCCGCGGGGCGCATGGGAATTCCGACCGTGCCGCTCACCGATCTGTACGGGAGCGCTGGCGAATATATTCGCGTTCGAGGCGGAAATGTCCTGTTGCGTGCGGGCGTAGAGTCTTTTCGAGCGGAAGCATCCGAGGTCAGTGTGACGGCGAACGGGGAGGAACAGAAATTCGATTATCTCGTTCTTGCGGTTCCTTTCGATGTGTTGGGACGAATGCTGCCGGATGATCCCGCCGCTGCGCCCCTGGCCGCCGCACTCGGGCAATTCTCATCGTCGCCGATCACTGGCATCCATTTATGGTTCGATTGTCAGATCAGCGAACTGGATCATGCCGTGCTGCTCGACCGCACGATTCAGTGGATGTTTCACAAATCGCGGATCATTGAAACTCGCAGTAGCGAAGCTCGCAATAACGAAGCTCGCAACGGCGGCAGTTACGTTGAGCTGGTTGTAAGCTGCTCGCGAAGTCTGGTTGAGAAGTCGAAGGCGGAGATCGTTGACCTGGCGGTGAAAGAGGCGCAGGAATTTTTCCCCGGGGCGCGGGATGCAAAATTGGTGAAATCTACTGTGATCAAGGAAGTGCATGCGACGTATTCGCCTCGTCCCGGGATTGACCGGTATCGGCCTCAACCAGAGACTGCGTGGCCGCGCGTTTTTCTGGCTGGCGACTTTACTGCTACCGGATGGCCGGCCACGATGGAGGGTGCGGTGCGCAGCGGCTATCTGGCGGCGGAGGCGTTGGCGCGTTCTGCGGGCAACGGCGCGCGGTTTGTTGTCCCTGATATGGCTGCGAGCGGATTGATGAGGCTGTTTGGTTGATGTCGGTTCACCTGAGATTCCGCAGTGAGATGCCAGCGCCTAAAGGCGCTTTAATAAGCGCGGCAGTTCCGGCATGCCTGAAGGCATGCCCTGATACGAATCCTTCCCTGATACGAATCGTTTGCGGACCCTGATACGAAGCCTTTTCTGATACGAATCGTTTACGGAACCTGATACGAAGCCTTTTCTGTTACGAATCGTTTGCGGAACCTGATATGAAGCCTTGGTGGACCAGCTTTTGGTTACTTCGGTGTCCGGTGCGGCGTTACTCGATCCCGTCCTCAAGAATCCTCGCCGAGCACACGATCTTATAGACATGCCTGAGCGCGCCGAGGCGGAAGAAGATCGCCGCCGCAGTCCGCGATTCGCCTGTGGCGGCCGTGCCGAGATCAATTGCCTGCCGTCATGCGGGATCCTAGTTCCGGGGACGATCCGCGACCTCAGCCTGCACGGATGCTGGGTTGATACGCTACAGCCGATTGATCGCGGGGCGCGGACGGAAATCGTTGTGCGCGTCAATGCGGCTTCGTTCCGGGCGGTGGGCGAGGTGCGAGCGGTCCGAGGCGCGTCGGGCGCTGGGTTGGAATTCGTTCATTTGAGTCTTGGCGGAAAGGACATGCTCGAGAGCCTAGTCGAGGAGTTGGCAAGATTGCAGGCGGTCATGAATAAGCTCAAATCCGCGCGGCGCGAGATGAATGCCGAGGCGTTCAAGAAAGAGCTGGAGAGTGGCAAACATCAAGCGGCGATGTTGAGCGAGCGATTTCGTTTGTTGAAAAACGTTCTGCCGGCCGAGAATTCGGAAGGGAACGACGACCAATCCGTGGCGGGCGATGAGGGTGTGGAAGAACGTCTGGTGGTCGGGGTCAATCTGTTCGGTTAGACGGTTTCAAACTGCCATCAGCACCACGCCACTTGCCACCAGCAGGGCCGCGATCCAACGCCTGCGCCCTACGCGCTCATGAAGGAAGATACGGGCGGCGACGGCGTTGGCTACGAAGGTGAGCGAGGCCGAAGCGGGCACGACCAGACTCAGATTGCCCCAGGACAGGCCGAAGAGCAGGCTGTAGAAAGCAACGGCCATCGCGATCAAGCCCAGAGCAAACGTGGGCGTGGTCAGCACGCGAGCTACAACCGCAAGAAGTCCGCGCCGCTTCCAGAGTTCACCCACGTCCCCGACTTTTTTCATGGAGTAGGAAAGCAGCACGTCGCCGGTGGTGGAAGCCAGGACAATGAACCCGATTGCGGCCCAGGCGTTGAGATCTTTCACTGATTTATCTCCGAGGGAACCGCTTTTCGCGCAGCGTGCTGGGGTTCGTGACGGGGCGTGAGCGAGGGGCCGGCGGCTACGAAGCCGACTCCGGCGGCGATCAGGGCAATGCCAAGCCAGCGTGTTGGCGAGATTTCTTCATGCAGGCGGAAGTGGCCAACCAATGCTACGAGCACATAGGCGAGCGACGTGGCGGGCAGCACGTAGGTGAGGTCAGCCCACGAAAGCGCAGACATGTAACAGGAGAAAAATGCCAGCAGCAAGAGGATTCCTGCAGCTACCCAGGGATTGAGGACGGCGAGCAGCAGGGCGGTAAAGTTATGCAGCGAAAAACCGCCGAGATCTTTCATGCCGCGCGCCAGCAGGGAATCGCCTGCGGTGCTGAAGACGGTGATTCCGGCGAGGACGAGGTATTTTCGGAAGGTCACTGGATTTCGACCAAGTTTTTTGCCCAGAATGCGAGGAAAGGACCAAACCTCGACGCCCGGCCCCTAAAGGGGCGTCCATCTCGAAGGATTTGCGGCATCGCTAAAGCGATGCCCTGATACGAAGCCCTAGTTTCCCCGCAGATGATCGGGCTCTGGTTGATCAGGCTTTGGCCGGTGCCGGTGCGGGCGCTTCTTCTTTGCGGTTTTCCTTGACCCATTTGTGGCGCTGGGCGCGCAGTTTCAGGAAAGTCCGCGCTTCTTTGTACAGGCGCTTGCGTTCGGAGTTGTCGAACATCGCTTTCCTCAAAATGCGGTACGCAGCCTTGGGACGGAAATAATATTCGTCGTAAAAGTGATGGACTGCTTCCATTAATTCAGCGGCGGGCAGGCCGGGATATTCGATCTGCACCATCTGGTGGCCGCCGTCGTCCACCATTTTTGAGTCGCTGGTCATGAAGCCATTTTTTAATGCGAATTCGTGGAGTTCCGTCCCGGGATAGGCGTGCGCCACCGAAACCTGGATCGTCTCGACGTCTAGTTCTTTGGCGAAGTTGATTGTGTTTTTGATGGTCTCGCGGGATTCTCCGGGCAAGCCGATGATGAAATCGCCGTGGACCACTAGCCCTAGTTTGTGGCAATCCTTGGTGAACTGGCGGGCACGCTCAATGGTCGCGCCTTTCTTGATGTTCTTTAGGATCTGCTGATCGCCCGATTCGTAGCCTACGATCAGAAGGCGGCATCCCGCTTCCTTCATGGCTTTGAGCGTCTCATAGCTAGTAGTTACGCGGGATGTGCAAGACCATGTCAGGCCGAGCGGTTTCAGCTTGGCGCACAGTTCCTCGGTGCGCGCGGCCTGCAGGTTGAAAGTGTCATCGTCGAAGAAGAATTCCTTTACGTATGGCCAGTAGTCTTTCGCCTTCGCCATTTCGCGCGCCACGTCGTCGGTGGAACGTTTGCGCCAGGGGTGTCCGCTGAGCGTTTGCGGCCAGAGGCAGAAGGTGCACTGGGCGGGGCATCCGCGCGTGGTGTAGAGCGAAACAAAAGGATGCAGCAGGAACGGCACGTTGTAGCGGCGGACATCCAGGTCGCGGCGGTAAACGTCGGTGACGTGCGGCAGGGAATCGAGATCCTGAATTGTTGGCCGGTCGGGATTGTGTACGACGCCGCCATTCTTACGGTAGGAGATTCCTAGAATGTCTTCGATCGGCTTGCCTTGCGCGTATTCTACGATGGAGTAATCGAACTCCTTGCGGCAGGCGACGTCTATTACTTTGGCTTCCATTAGAGCTTTTTCGGGCAGCACGCTGACGTGGGGTCCGACGAAGGCAATCTTGATGTGAGGGTGGGTGTCTTTGATGGCCTCGGCAATTCGGACGTCGCCGGCGAATCCCGGAGTGCTGGTGAAGAGCACCAGCAGTTCGTAATCCTTGCAGGTGCGGATGGTTTCTTCGGCGGTGATGTGGTGAGGCGGGGCGTCCAGCAGTCGAGCGCCCTCCAGCATACCGGTCGGATAGGCTAGCCAGACCGGATACCAGTACGATTCGATCTCGCGCGTGGCGGGCCAACGCGAGCCTGCGCCGCCGTCGAAATTCTCAAAGGAAGGCGGATTCAAAAACAGTGTTTTCAAGGGCATATTTATGTATCTCTATTTTAGCACTCCTAAGTATGCATCAACTCCCGCTGAGGCTACCATCCAGGTACGTCTCCCACCTGCTTCGAAAGTGTGGAAATCCTTGTCCAAGTGTGCCTTAGCGTTGCTCAAACGGCAAAAGAACCTAGCCGAACGTCGCTTCTGAGCATTAAGCCGCCAAAATCAGCTAGCGGTTGGATGGTGGCTGGGACGGTCACTTCGCGCCGGAGTTTGGCAGCGCCCAGTTTTCCAAATCACCGGTGGCCCGCAGCAGGTTCAGACGCACCCGCTGGTACTCGAAATCGGCATCCTGAAAAAGCAGGAAACGCTCGGCTGCCTGGGTGCGCGCATCCGCCAATTCGTGCAGAGTGGCAGTCTTGGCCTCGATCCTCGTTTGGACCGCCTCCAGGCTTGACTGCGCCAGTTGATATTCCAGTTGCGCCACTTCGCGGGCGGCCTCGAGTTGCTCGGCCGCGCGTTGCAGCTTTAACGTTTCCTCCGCCACCTGGTTACGGGCGGCCTCCGCTTGCTTCTTCGCCTTGAGGGCCTCGGCCTCGGCTGCGTCGGAACGGGCGCGCTGGCTGGCATTGAAGATCGGGATTCGCAGGGAAAAGCCGACGGTGGCATTGTCCCGCGTAAAGTGAGTGTAATACTGGCTGTAGTTATTGAAGGACGAGAATCGCGCATACTGGGCAGAGAAATCAATGGACGGCAACAACGAGCGATGTTCGCCCGAGGCCCGCATCGCTTCCGATAGGGAATGCTGTGCGGCGAATTTGACAGCGGGGCTGGTGGCGACTGCTTTTTCCGAAAGGTCTTCCTCCTGCGCGACGGGCGGCAGCGCCGGAATGCTTTCGGGCGCGAGATCGATGGAGGAAACCGGCAAATCGGTCAACGTCGACAAGTGACGCCGGAGGACGTCAGCATCGCCGCGCGCCTCGGCGCGGTGAAGGCGCACCCGGGCTGCGGCTAGTTTGGCCTTATTCAGATCCATCGCACTGTCGACGCCTTCTTGCACTCGCTCAGCCACCGCTTGCTCCATGTTCTTCGCGTCGGCCTCGTCCTGCTGCAGGTGTTGGAGGCGCGCCTCCCACTTTGCCAGTTCCGCGTAGGTTAAGACTACGTCCTGGATGACAGCGTTGCGCTGGTCTTTGTCCTGCAACTCGGCGGCATGCCAGTCAATTTTCGCCGCGGTTAGGAACTGCCGCTGTGCGGGATTGAACACCGAACTTTGTGCAACCGCATTGGCCAGCGCGGGCGCAGACCCTTCGATGCTGAGAGGGAATCCATAGGAGTAGCCGAGTCCCGAACCGACAATGATCTGCGGCACGTAGTTGTTGCGGAGTTCCCGATAAGTGGCGAAGGCGCGCTGCACGTCGGCTTGAGCGATCGCCGAAGTTGTGCTGTGCGTGAGCGCCAGCCGAATCGCGCGCTCGAGGGGCAGAGGCTCAGCGTCGGCGTGGGCAGCGATCATAAGAAGGGCCGCAAACAGGAGGGTCGCGATCACCGCAGACTTTTTGTGTGGTGACGGGGCCTCGCTCCGTCCGGGAGGGTTCGTTCGGCTCCGCTCAGGACAAGCTCCGCCCCGCGACCACACAGCAGGTCCTTCGCTTCGCTCAGGATGACAATGCATGAAAGGTATTGATCGAGTGCCTCTCCACGACTTCAGTCACGAGCCCTTAATGGGCGACGCGGTTGAGCGCTTGCTGGGCCACGCCAAAGTTCCGGGCCAATGACAACGAAGCGCGGTACTCGCGCGCGGCCCCTGCTTTATCGCCTTGCTTTTCCAACAGAGCTCCGCGCAAATAATGGGCCCGGAACGCGGGAGCCTTTTCCACCGGATCCGAGGCGAGATACCGATTGACGAGTTCGGTGGCCAAGGGATAACCGCGACCAGCGCGTTCCAGCATTGAGGAAGCTTCGCACAGAACGTCGGGTTCTGGATTGTGCGCCTGGCTGAGCTTGACGATGGCCTGTTCCATTTCGTCGTAGCGCTTCTGATGACGGAAAAATAGCGCGAGGTTCAGCCACGCTTCCGCGTCCCCATGGCTGAGGTCAATGTACCGGTGATATTCGTGTTCGGCGGCGACGAGATCTTTCTTTTTTTCGGCGATGCGGGCGTAGATCCAATGCTCGCGGCCAGGATCCATGGCTCCGATGAACCGCGCCTGTTCGCGGGCCTTCTGCTCGCCGCCGCCGACGATGCCGGGCGCGTCGATGTAAAACTCCGCCAGATCGAGCCGCGCCTCGATGTCTTTCGGGTTGAGTTGCACGGCACGTTCAAACTCATCGCGGACCTTGCCGGCCAATCCCGCCGCCGCCAGGAAATTTGCCCGGTCCGCCTTTTCTCCGTACACCCGCCCCAACCAGAGATGGAAACGGCTGTTGTCAGGAGACAGGGAGGCGGCTTTTCTGCAGAATGATTCCGCTCGATTCCAGTCTTCGAGCGCGAAGTAAGCACGGCAGAGCAGGTTGGATGAATCGGCATCCGCTGGAGCGGATGAAAGACGACCATTCAATTCGGCGATGGCATCATCAATCCGGCCGGCCGCTAGCATATTTCTTGCGGAGGCTGAGTCGGCGACGCTGGCCGCCAGCGAGGCGACGAACAACAGCAGGATCAGCAGGACTCTGAGAATGCGCGTCAGCGTAACACGTGTGGTAATCATTTAGAACTTGACCTGCGTTCCGTCGCCAATCGGCTTGCCATTCGACGCATTGATCGCAACTACGTCCTTGGCTGCCAGGCCGCGGGTTACTTCAACCTGCGTGAGGTTGGAAAGGGACGTTTCCACATCGCGCCGTTTGAGTTCGTGGCCGACGACCTGCAAGACGTATGGCTTCGAGTCGTCCGTGCGCACCGCCTCTCGCGGCACGACCAGCACGTTATCGTGCTGTGCGGCGACGATCGTGACCCCAACATTTATGTTGGGCAACAGTTTTAAATCCCTGTTATCCAGGATGCTGGTCGTCTCGCCGACGTTACGCGAGCCGCGCAACCTCACCGTGGACGGGATGGCAGTCAAGGAGGAGCGCCATATGCGCCCGGGAATGGCGTCCCAGGTAACTTCAATCGGATCTCCGGGCGCTAGCCGCCCCACGTCGGGTTCATCGACGAAGGTGCGCACCAACACTTTTCGCAGATCGGCCACTTGCAGCAGCAGATCTCCGGCAGCGACGAAGCCGCCTTGCTTGGCGGGCAGCGAGTACACGATGCCATCAAAGGGCGCGCGAACATTCGATTTCGCCAGAATGTCTTGTGCGGCATCGTAAGCTGCCTGGGCTTCGGTTCGCTGAGCGTCGACGCGCGCTAACTCCGCCTTCGAATATCGCTTCGTCTGTTTTTGCCGCAGAAAGGTAAGTTGGGCATCGGCGCGGGCAAGAGCGTTCTGCGCTTCAAGAACCTCTCCCGCCGAGGCTGCGCCTTCCAGTTCCAGCTTCTTTAACGCATCCAAATTGCGTTGGGCGGAATCGCGGTCTGTGTTCGCTTTCACCAGTTGCGCTTCAAGGCTCAGCATTTCTTCCTGGCTGCCGCCTCGTTCCGCGGCGCCTAAGTCGGCCTGCGCGCCTTTTAGTTGTGTCTGTGCACGAGCGGCCTGGGCGCGAGCGTCGGCGTCGTCCAGAACCAGGAGCAATTCGCCTTTCTTGACCGAGTCGCCCTCCTTGACATAAATCTGGCGCACAGTGGTCGCAACCGGGGCGTGGGCCTCGAAGTTGTTGACGGGCTCGATTTTTCCGTTGGTGGAAACCAGGCTGCGGATTGCGGTCTGCTCGACGACGGCGGTCCGCACCTGGATTGCGTCATCGCGGTGGGTTACAAAGGCTGCCAACACTATGACTCCGGCAAAAATTGCAAGCGCCGTGATCCACCAACGCCGTGGTTGGCCTTTCGAACTGTTTCCATTCAAGGGCATGCAGAGAAAAGCGCAAGTTCAATGTATCATTCAGGCGCTGCGGGAAGCAGCCAAATACACGCTTGGACTTGCTTGTTTAGATGCGGTGGACAGGCCGTTTGCCTCAGTTTTAGGTACGACACTGGGTACAATGTTTCAATGCCGAGATCTAATCGTTCCAAGCCTGCTCGTTATACAGCGGAGCACGCCAGCGCCGGCCTCGATCACGATTTTCCGGAGATTGAAACGTGGCCGAACCAGTTCCCTGGCTACGAGATTGTTGTGGATGATCCCGAATTTACGTCGGTGTGTCCCAAGACCGGCTTGCCCGACTTTGGCAATATTGTGATCCGCTATGAGCCTGATCGCTTGTGCCTGGAGCTGAAGTCTTTGAAGGAATATTTGCAGGCGTATCGAAACCTCGGCATCTTCCAAGAGAACGTCGTCAATCGAGTGCTGGCCGATGTCGTCCGCTGTGCAAAGCCGGTGTGGGCGGAGGTGAAGGGCGAGTTCCGTCCGCGCGGCGGGATTTCGACGGTCATCATCGCGAAGTGGCCGGGCAAGAGAGGTCAGAGATGAGAGGGATTGAAGAGGTCAGAGGTTAGATTGCCGAGGTAGAGTCAGCGTTATGGTCTTTAGTTCCTGCTTCGGTTCCTATCTCTGCACTCCGAATCTCTAACCTCTGA
>JBAVAA010000735.1:0-3269 GCA_049585515.1 Terriglobales bacterium
GCACAGCACCAAAGAGCTCTTCTTTTTGCAAAGTTTCAAAAGCTGTCGGCCGTATTCGTCGTCGATATTAAGAACGGCAGCGCGAGGTGGATCCGTCCCGCAACCTTCAAACAGCACCTGCTTGGCAAGGAAGTAATTTTCCATCGTGCCGTGGTAATCCAGATGATCGCGCGTGAGATTCGTGAACACAGCCACATCAAACGGAATCCCAAAAATACGCTGCTGCTCGAGCGCATGCGAAGACACTTCCATCACCGCTTCCGTGACTCCGACGCTCAAGCCCTCCGCCAAAAGGCGATTCAGTTCCAGCGCCTCCGGCGTGGTGTGCGGAGCAGGAAGAATCTTCCCCGCAACGTGATACTCGATGGTCCCGACCAGCGCGGTCTTGCGTCCCGCAGCTTGCAATATGGATTCGATCAGAAAGGCAGTCGTGCTTTTTCCGTTGGTCCCGGTAATCCCGGTATTCGCAATCCTCTCCGCCGGACGCTTGTAGAAATTCGCGCTCAGCCGGGCCAGCGCGCGCCGTCCCTGCACAACTTGCGCCCAGGCAACCGTAGGACGTGGCGTTTCGGCCGCCGAGTCAGTAACGACCGCAACCGCTCCGGCAGCGATGGCCTGATCGATGAAGCGATTGCCATCGCTAGTCTCGCCCTTCATCGCGACAAAAACAGTTCCCGGACGGACCCGTCGAGAATCGTATTCCACTCCCGCAATGGGCGGATTTCCGCTCTGAAAAAGGACCTCGGCGCCCTCCAGAAGTTGTTGAAACGTCATTGGAGTGATTATAAATAGCGTTGCCCTGTGAACCTCTGTGTTCCCTGGAGTTCAAGCCTTGAGAGCCACAGGGAGCAAAGAGGTCCACAGGGCAACGCGAAATCTATCTGCCGAACCGGACGGTAACTCGCGATCCCGCCGCTACCCGCGCGCCCGGCAATGGCGATTGTTCGCGGGCAACGCCGCTGCCGATGGCGTCCAGATCGAGACCGGCATCCTGCGCCGCTTCCAGGGCAACTCGAAGGTTCTTGCCCAGAAACGACGGCACTTCGATCCCTCCCTCTTCCACATCAAGCACCACCGTGCCGCTGGCCGGCAATTTCTCCGCGGCTGAATTCCCGGATGGAGCAGCCGGCAAACTTACAGGCAGCGAATCCGCTCGCATCGAGGTCATCGGCGCCGAATGATCCGCCTGCCTTCCCGCTTCTCGCCCACTCTCAATTTCGGTAAGCGCCGCCGGAACAACTTGCGCCGCGATTGCGCCCGGCTTGGCCGCAGCTGCAGGGACGGGCGTTCCATTGTCTTCCGCCATATCCAGGCTTGCCCCAAGATGATCGGGTGAACCTTCTTCCAGAGCAGCCTCAGGGACATCGCGGCGCGCCAGCAAGACCTGTCGGTTGGGCGGAAGTTGTACGTCATGCGGGACGTGCAGATACTCCAGCACCTGCTGCGCGATCCTCTCAAAGACCGGCGCCGAAACCTGGCCTCCCTGATGCAGTCCGACGGCGGAATCGAGAATCACAACCACTGCGATCTGCGGATCGTTAATGGGAGCAAACCCGGCAAAGGACGCCACGTACTTCGTCTTCGAATAAGCCCGGGTAGCTGGATCCAGCTCCTGTGCCGTGCCGGTTTTCCCCGCCGAGCTGTAGCCCTCAAGAAGCGCTTTGCGCCCAGTCCCGTGGAGCACCACTCCCTGCAGCATCTGTCGCATCTCGGCTGCGGTCAGCGATGAAATCACCCGCGTCCCCGCAGCAGGCTGGAACGCGATTGTTTGTGGAGTATTCTGCGCCGTATCTTGCGCTGGTATCGCGCCCGCCGCGGCTGTCCCTGCCGAGATTGTCCCAGCAACGATGCGTGGTGCCACGCGCACGCCATCATTCGCGATCGTCGAGATCAACGACGCCAGTTGCAGTGGCGAGATTCCGATTTCCTGGCCCATCGAGATCGAGGCCATGGAAACTTTGGACCAGCGCTCCACCGGCTTCGTCAGGCCGCGAGTTTCACTGGGAAGCTCGATCCCGGTTTGCTGGCCGAATCCAAAAGCCCGAATGTATTTGTAAAAGCGCTCGTCGCCAAGGCGTAGCGCCACTTTGATCGCTCCCACATCGCTAGAGTCCGCAATAATGTCGGCGACCGAGAGCATCCCGTGCGGCCTGCTGTCGTGGATGCGCATCCCATTAATAACGATCGATCCCATCTGGCAATCGAACATTTCGTCCGGACGCGTGACTTTCTCTTCCAGCCCGGCCGAGATCGTCACCATCTTGAAAGTCGAGCCGGGCTCGTAAACGTCGCTGACGGCGCGGTCCTTCAACGCTTCGTTGCGAATTTCCTTTCGGATATTCGGATTAAACGTCGGCCGGTTGGTCAGCGCCAGAATCTCGCCGGTGTGAGGATTCTCCACGATCGCCGTTCCGGTAATGGCGCGCGTCTCCTCCATCCCGCGCTCGAGTTCCCGTTCAGCGATGTATTGAATGTTCTGGTCGATGGTGAGGACGAGGCTGTTGCCGGATTCCGGCTCCTTCTCAACGCTGGCGAACCAGCGCCTGCGCGCGTCCACCGAGATCATCAGCTTGCCGGGTTTGCCTCGCAATTGCTGATTGAACTGCCGCTCCAGACCGCTCAGGCCTTGATCGTCAGTGCCAACATATCCCAGAACCTGCGCTGCCAAGTCGCGTTTTGGATAAAAACGTTTTGGCTCTTTCTGAAAGTGAACGCCTTGCAGATTCAGCGAGCGGATGCGCTCGATCGCTTCGGCATCGGCCTTTCGCGCCACCCAGCAAAAGGTTTTGTGCAGGCTGCAGTCTGCCAGCAGCACCCGCGGATCGTCGTGCGTAATACGCGCAACCAGGCTGATCGTGTTAGCGAGATCGGGAGCTTCCGAGGGCACGACAAATGCCGAATCGACCTGAATCGACATCGCCAACTCGCGGCCCGCGCGATCATAGATGACACCGCGCTTCGGCGAGAGATCAAAACTGCGCTGCTGCTGGTGCTGCGCGCGGCGTTCAAAATCGCCATAGCAGAATATCTGGAGGTAGATCAGACGCACACAGATGATCAGTAGCCACAGGCACAGCAATCCAGACAAGGTATAGAGCCGGAATCTCGCGCCGCTAGAAGAAGTACTCGGGGCCATTTCAGTTCCCAGTTCTCGAACCTATCTCATAAATCGGTTTGGGAAGGGCGCGGGTTCAAAGCCTGCGGAGAAAACTCCGGTTGAAACACTCGGGCTTCGTATCAGGGTATCGCTTCAGCGATACCGCAAGTCC
>JBAVAA010000736.1:0-2942 GCA_049585515.1 Terriglobales bacterium
CCGAACAGCAGCGTGCGGCATCGGCCAGCGCCGGAACTATAGGCGGCCTGACCGTTGCATCCGGCTTGCAGGTCGATGAAGGAGCCAGCGTACAACTCCAGGAATTTTTCCGGCGCGAAATGCAGCCCTATATCGCACACGGCGGCTCCAGGGGCATGGCGTTGGCCGATCGCAATCGGTCTCAAAGCATGTTTCAGCAATTAAAAGTACTGCTGCCGCCAAATTTGCATCCAGCGCTCGAGGACCTGGAAAACATCTGCGAAGAGAAGCGGGAACTCGATCTGCAAACGCAATATCACCGTCTGCTGCATGCGTGGCTGCTGGTGCACATCCCCGCCTCCTACGCTGTATTGCTGTTGGGCGCGATACACGCCGTGATGGCGTTGCGATACTGAAGGAAACGTACTAAGGAAATATGGCGCGGCGCGTACGCACAACCAAGAATCTCGCCAAGCGGATGGACTTGCAGTACTTCAAGCAGGCACATCCCTTGCGCAGCTGGCGGTTTTGGCTATCGATTCTTGTTCCCGTTGTCGCCGTTGGATGGTTCGCGGCCGCGCGCGCATCCAGCCAGAAGATTTACAACAGCGGGCCGCTTGCTGTGTCTCACGCCGTGTTGGGAAAGAATTGCAACCTTTGCCATGCGACTACCCTTGGTTTCTTTCATAAAACGGTAAGCGACGACGCCTGTTTGAAATGCCACGACGCTCCCGCACACCACGCCGACAAGGTGGCTTTCACCGTCGGTTGCGGCTCTTGCCACATCGAGCACAGAGGCTCACCCCGGCTGGCGAGCACAAAAGATGCCAGCTGCACTCAGTGTCACGCGCATTTATCCACTCGAAACGGAAACCCGCAGTATGTACGCGAGGTTAGGGACTTCGATGAAAGTCATCCTGAGTTTGCGGCGCTGCGGCCGGGCAGTCGCGATCCGGGACAGGTCAAGTTAAACCATTACGCGCATCTGCGTCCCAATCTCGCGGGCCCGTCCGGCCCAGTGCAAATGGATTGTCAAGACTGCCATCGTCTATCGGCAATGGACGGCGCGTGGCCGTATGCGATGCCTCAATCTCAACCTGTCGCAACCGGCGCCAGCGCGGACGTGAAGCACTCGCACTCTCAGGATTACATGGCGCCGATTCGCTACGTCAATCAATGTGCCGGCTGTCACGTAAAGGACTTGCAGTTTGATAAGCGCTTCGATCAAGCCGCGCCGCATGACAAGCCGGAGGTTGTGCAGGCATTTTTAATTGAGCAATACAATAATTACTACGCGTCTCATCCCCGAGCGCTGTCGGAGGCGGTTGCGCTGGAACGGATTCTCCCGGGCAAGATGAAATTGCCGCTGCCGGTTCCTCACAATCGGCAGGAATGGATCGATCAGCAAATCATGCTGGCCGATGTCTTGCTATTCGACAAAGGCTGCAAGCTCTGCCACGTGATGATTGAAGGACAACCGGCGCAGGGCAACACCGCTGTAGGCGTAGCCACGCTGCCCATGGTGGCGAAGTCCTCCATCCCAGCGCGCTGGTTCCTGCATGCCGAGTTTAGCCACGATTCCCATCGTTTGTTGACCTGCACAGCGTGCCACACGCGAACGCCAGAAAGCCGCCAGACCGCGGACATCCTTCTGCCGGGGATTGAATCGTGCCGCAAGTGCCATGAACATGGCGGGGCGCAGCGCGATGCCGCCGGCGGACGCTGTTCCGAGTGTCATTCGTATCATGATTGGTCCAAGGAGCGGCCTACCAAGGGCAAGTTCACGATCCAGCAATTACGCGCAGCGAGATAGCGGGTGCCCCACCCTTCGTCCTTTGAAGGGTGGGATTCCACGGACCTCTTAATCTAACTTTTTCAAGGACTCCAGAACCGTTGCCGGAAATCCTCAGTGCGCTGCCCCCGGCGGGGTATCGGTGACCGTGTAGAGTTGGCCTTCGCGAAGATACATGCGCTGCATTTCCTGCAGATTGAAGGGACGCGCGCCGCGGCGTCCAAGCACCGCGACCTGATTGCCGCTCTCATCGACTCCGCGGTCACGATCGATGCCCTTGGAGACGGCCAGCGCTGGACCGCGCGTGTGATGAGTGGCAATCAGTTTGGGAGTGGGGCGCGGGCTGAATCCGGAGAAGTTGGGATTGTCGGCGGGCGAGAACAACTGAATCACGCGAAGTCCATTTTTGCCATCCGCCACGTAAGCAAACAACGCCGCCGATACCATCCCGAGTTTGACGTCGTTTACGTCATTCAAAGCGCCATCGGCGTTGAAAATCTGGTCCAGTTTAGGTTGCTCAGGATGTTCGATATCGACAATCGCCAAGCCCTGCTGGCCCGCGGAAACATAAGCGTAAGTGCGAGCGACATAGACGTTGCGAGCGTCGGCCAGCGGCACTTGCGCTCCTGGAACGGGGACAGGGTGATCGAGATGAGTAATATCCAGAACCTTTAATCCGAGACTATCGACCACAAAGGCGTAGCGGAACTGCACCGAGATTCCTCGCGGATCGATCAAATAGGGCGCGCCAATTTGCTCCACCAGTGCGGGTTTCAGCGGATTGTCAAGATTCACCACAGCCAAGCCGGCGTCGCAAAGGATATAGGCATAGATGCCCACAATGGCGATCCTCCGCGCTCCGTGCAGCGCGCCGTCAGGATTGAAAGCCAATGCGCGTTTTAGAAAGTTATTGCGCGGATCGCCGTCAAGTAAAGTGCCGACGCCGGGACTCTTGCTCTTCAAGTTAGGATCGCCGATGATGACCAGCCCCTCTTCCCTATCAGCGACGTAAAGAAAACCGTAGATCAAGTGAATCGACTGCTCCTCGTTCTCAGGGCGGTGAGTGCGAAGCGGATCCACACCCAATGTCGTCGGGGTCGCCACCGCCATCGCGTATTTGGTCGGAACATAGAAGCGCTGGCCCAGAGGCGAAACGGGCGCAGTAATTGTG
>JBAVAA010000737.1:0-5816 GCA_049585515.1 Terriglobales bacterium
GTTGTAGGCTGCGATGTCTCCTGGACCGCTTCCTGAGCAGTCCGCGCCGCAGTTGAGAGCGTAGAGAAAACGGCCGCTGGGGTCGATGGTCACGAATGCGGTCCCTGCGGGCGTCGCGAAAGGTGAACCGGGGACGGGAGTTAGCACGCCGTTCTGAGATACGCTATAGCCGCTGACACCGCCCGGAATCACATCGGCAACATAGGCGAATCGGCCCGAGGGTACAACCGCCACCGAATTAGGCGAACTTTCAGCCGAAAAGGGCGAACCGGTCACTGCCACTAACTGGCCGTTCGGCTTAATTGTGTATGCGGAAATGTTGTCGGCCGATTGGTTGGCGACAAAAGCGAGGGTGACTCGTTGGCGGGTGGCAGCGCTGGCAGGGTTAGGCAGCACGTCAAGAATCATCGCCAAGGCGACCGCGATCACGAACGTCTTATCGGCAAAAGACTTCAAACTTCAACTCCCTCCGACGGATGTTAGCACCAGCCAATCCCAGCAAACATCTGTACTATACAAGCGATCTGCTGTCATTGGTATTGGAATCTCGTGTAATAAGTGTATGTCGCAAGGCGGATAGGCTCAATGCAGGCTGCAGTAATCTGCAGGTTCGTACAACTAATTTACATGTGTCGGGTTCATACTGCCCGGGAGTTCTGGCTCACGGGTTTGAGCAGGCTCCCGTCCGACCATCCCTTGTGAATATTGAGGCGCCCGATTATGACGTTGTTCCCAAAGATGTCTCATTTTGTTTTTGTGGTAGTGATTGCCATTTCCGCGGCTCGATTAACTGCGGCGCAATCGCAACTTGAGTGGCTTCCTCACGGTCTCGATGCCGTGCGGCAACACGCATCTTCCAAGACCGAGTTCACGCTGGACCATTCCATGCTGGTCATGGCGTCCAAGCTCGACCCGGACAACGAGGACCTTCGCCGCGTGATCGCAGGCGTGAGTGGGGTTTCGGTGCATCGCTACCAATTCCCGGCAACGTGGACACATGATCCACAGATTTTGAGCTCGATGAAAGACGAATATCACGTCGCAGGCTGGAAACAGGTAGTGGACCACGCCAAGGATGCGGGATCAGAGACGACCGATATCTGGGTCCGCCTGGAGAATAATGCGATCAGCAATATTGCGCTGCTGATGACCAAGGCGCACGAGGTGGACTTTATCGTGGTGTCGGGCTCGATCAGTCCGCTCGACCTTACGCATCTGGCAGGGCATTTCGGTATCCCGAAGATTGAGGGCGGAGTGGTGGTGCCGAACACAACGAGACGCCCGTAAGTTATGAGCGGACGACCAGTGCAGCCGACTCCTCCGCGGCGTGGGGTGAAGCGCGAATCAAAAGGCAGCGCCTGAAGGCGCGTTGATGCTCGCGGAATTTTGGCACGCCTGAAGGCGTGCCCTGATACGAATCCTGGCTACGCAATGTATCAGTTACGCGCCCAAGTCAGCGGGCCTTTGATGCCGGACCGAGCTTTCGCAAGCGTTCGCGGGCTTGAATCGCTTCATTGGTGCGCGGATAGCGCTGGATTACGCGCTTCAATTCCTGGACGCCGTCCTCCTCTTTTCCGGATTCAAGGAGCGCGAATCCCTTCTTGAGCTCGGCTGCGGCGGCCTTGTTTCCGCTGGGAAAATTCTGCAGAACCAGATCGTAGTTCTCGATGGCTTTCTGGTAATCGCCGGCCTTGAACTGAATTTCGGCCAGATAGAAATACGCGTTCCCGGCCAGATCGGTGTTGGGATAGAACTTAATGTAATCGCTGAATTCCTGGATCGCCAAGTCGTTCTTGGCGCCGTTGTAATCGCGTAGGGCGTTGTTATAGAGCACGTCGGGTGGAGGCGCCTGAGCCATCTGCTGGGCCTGCTGCTGCGCTTGAGCCTGCTGCGCGGCCAGGGATTGCTGCGTGGCCTGCATGTCTTCAAGTTGCTTGCTGAGCTTAGCAAGGCGGACTTTAAGCTCGTCCATGGTGTCGTTGAGCGATTGGATCTGCCCGGAGATCTGATCGACCTGACCGGCTCGATCCTGCTGCTGCTTGTTGATGGAAGCTTGAAGTTCGCCCAGCGTGCCGTTCAGCTTGTTGACGATGGCGGTGTTCTGCTCGAGCAGGTTCCTCATGATGCCCATGCGCTCGTCAAAGGACTGCTTCATCGCAGTCATCTGCTGCTGCAGTTGGGCGACCTGCGTTTGCAGTTCGATGATGTCTTTGTTGACACCATAGGCGGGAGCAAAACCAAGAATGAGGAGTAATGCTGCAACCAAAGCGATGCGGCTGAATTTCATAGTTATCCTATTGGATGTTAGAACCACTCCGAGTGGTGGAGCGCCGGGCGTCTCCGCCCGGCCAAGCGCAGACGGGCGAGACGCCCGTCCCTCCATTGTTTCGGATCACTTCTCGTATACGAAGTGGCCAACGCGGTTTTGCTGCCAGCAACTTTCGTTGGACTGCATGCAGAACGGTTTCTCTTTGCCGTAGCTGATGGTTTTGATTCGGTCGCCGGCAACCCCAGCCTGGATGAGGGCGTTCTTTACCGAGTCGGCGCGATTGCTGCCCAAAGCGAGGTTATATTCGGTTGAGCCTCGTTCGTCGCAGTGTCCCTCGATGGTGATGTGAATGCTGGGGTGCTGCTGCAGGAACTGAGCATCGGCCTGCAGCGAGCCCTGGTCGGCTGCGCGAATGTCGTACTTGTCGTAATCGAAGAAAATATCCTTCACGTTTTGCGCGAAGAGTTCTTCTTCTGTGAGATTCGACGGCGGTGGCGGCGGTGGTGCCGATGCCGGGTTCACGGTCACGCGAGCGGTGGCGTCCTGGGTCCCGCCGGCCCCTTTCGCAATCAGATGGTAGGTGGTCGAATCGGCCGGAGTAACCTGACGCGAGCCACTCGCATCCACGGGTCCGATGCCGTCGATACTGATGTCGGTCGCGTTCGTGGTCTGCCAGGTCAGAGTTGTCGATTGGCCCTGATTGATGGTTTTGGGATTGGCCGACAGCGAGGCCGTCGGTGTTGTCGCCATGGGCGGCGGTGGTGGTGGCGGAGCGACTTTTTTGTGGCATGCGCCCAGAAAGACGATCGCGGCCAGAGCGAATACGAGAGCGGTCCATTGGCTCATCGTTACTGTCATTGTCTTCATCTTTGTTGTAGCGTGCTTCACGGATGCCTCCATTTTTTGTGCGCCCGCATTGTGGCGGCGTTTGCAGATTCACGGCAGGGCGCACTCTCGGCCAGCCGCGAAACCGTTTTCCTATTAGACCGTGGCTAAACTTTGATGTCCCGCCTCAGCGCCTAACGGCGCTTTCATGACTGGCTCCTGCGGCATGCCTGAAGGCGTGCCCTGATACGAACCATCTACTTCCAACTCCAGTTGGGCTGCGTGTTGCCGCCCTTGAATGTTAACTGCTTAACATTGGTGCCGTCCGCCAGCATGCTCCAGATTTGGTCGCTGCCGCCGCGGTGGGATTGAAACACGATATGCCGCCCATCCGGCGACCAGCACGGGAAATCGTTGCGGCCAGAATCGTGCGTCAGTTGGACCCACTGCTTGCTGGCGATGTCCATCAAGTAAATGTCGTTGGAACCGGGCTCTCCGGGGCCGTACTTGCGCATCCAGGAGAACGTCAGAAACTGTCCGTTTGGAGACCAGTTGGGAGAGACCGCATAGCCTTG
Source organism: Terriglobales bacterium (assembly GCA_049585515.1). Lineage (GTDB taxonomy): Bacteria > Acidobacteriota > Terriglobia > Terriglobales > Acidobacteriaceae > Acidiflorens. Next base: position 3,670 of record JBAVAA010000737.1, read on the forward strand.
ATCGGTGACGCGCTGCAGGTTGGTGCCGTCGGATTCCATAGTGTAGATCTGGGGCAGGCCGGTGCGGCCGCTTACGAAGGCGATCTGCGAGCCGGTTTTGCGATTCCATGTCGGAGAGACGTCGGGACCCTTGTCATTGGTGAGGCGATGCGAGTTGCCTCCAGAACCATCAATGATAAAGATGTTCGGGTATCCATTTCGCGAGGATGAGAACGCTATCTTGCCATCGGGCGACCAGGAAGGTGACAGGTTCATGCCGCCGAGGCGCGGGAAACTGACCATGCGGTTGAGGTCGAAGGAGTACATCATGATCTCCCATGCACCCTTGTTGATTGAACTGAAGGCCAGCCGCGAACCGTCGGGCGAGATGCGTGGCGACAGGGAAATGCTTCCAAGATGAGTGATCTGCTGCTGATTGGCGCCGTCGTAGTCCATCATCCAGATTTCCTTGTGGCCGCTGCGCTCGCTGACAAAGAAAATCTTGCTTTCGGCAATCCCGGGTATGCCTCCGCCGAGGCGGAAGATGATTTCGTCGGCAAACCGGTGAGCAATGATTCGCACCGCATCGGTCGTGGCGTTATCGGCGTATTGCTTGCCGAGCACTTGGGGCGATGCCTGATTCTTGACGTCGTAGAGCCATCCCTGCACGGTAACTTTCCCCGCAGTCACGCCTAGATTGCCAAAAGCGAGCATCGAGGTATTTGGCGGCGGAGAATTCCATACAGGGAAGTTGACCTCGGAGGGTTGGCCGGGCTCCTGTAGGGGATAAAAGCTCTTGGATACTAGATCGAAAATTCCGGCGTTGTCGAGATCGTTCCAGAGGACGTCGTTGAAAGTTTTCAGGAGTTGTGAGTTTTGTGCGTCGGTGGTCGAGGGCTTGAAATCTGCTGCCGCCAGGCGCACTCGTTCAACTCCGAGGCCGGTGCCGGTGCGAATCCAGTCCTGCGCGAAACTGGGAGATGCGAAAAGAAGCAGCAGGGTAACGGCAATCACCGGATAACGACGGACGGGTTGAACCGAGTTACTCAATTTGAACTCCTTACCTCTTGTAATCGAACCAGAATTCTACCGATACTTTGCTTCCCGAATAATCCGCGGGCAGCGGGCCGAAGGAATCGATGCGCTGAAGGGCCCTCACCGCCGACTGGTCGAGCGAAGGTACGCCGCTCGATTGTTCGATCTCGATGTTGGACGGATGGCCATCGCGAGCAATATCAAACGTCACATAGACCCGCTTGGCCTCCGTGATCCTGGGATCGACTTCATACTTCAGCCAGTTTTCGGTGACTCTCCGCTGTACCGCCTGGACATAGTAAGCATATCGACTGCCGAAATCGCCACCGCTTCCCGTGAAACCGAATCCGCCCTTGGCTCCGCCCGCATTCATGGTGTAGGGGCCACTGACTGGACCGCCTTCGCCATAGGGAATTTGATTCGACTCTAGGGGCTCCGGTTCCGGCTTGCGCTGGGTTGCGGTCTTTACCGGGGCGGGTTTTATTTTTGTTTTCGTATTTTTGTCGGGGATTGGAATCGCTTCCGGCTCCTTCTCCGGAACCGTGGGCTGCGACTTCGACAATCCTTTGGATTCCGTTGCCAGCACGTTCGTTGTCTGGGTGGGATTGGCGGGTAAGGGAACTGAGCTCACCAGCGTCGCTCCCATGGCATCTCCGCCGCCACCGCTGCCCCAGGAGTTGCGGCCAAAGCCGGAAATAAACGTGGCGTAGAGCACAACGAACACCGCGAATCCCAGATGCAGGCCGAACGACCACAGCAGAGGCCGCCGCAACTGGCCGGGCTCGGAATAGACGTCGATATCGTTGTAGTGCATGTCGAAGTCAGTGACGGCCGCCGTTGCTGTTCATGGGCTGGGTAACGATGCTGACATTGCTGATGCCAGCCTGCTTGATCGCATCCATTACGGTGGCGAAAGCCCCAAAAGGAACATCTTCATCGGAGCGCAAAAAAATCGACTGATGCTGGGGGTCGCGAATCTTCCGCTTCAGGGTTGCTCCGATCTGGTTGATATTGATGGGATCATTGCCGAGAAAAACTCTCTGCGATTTGTCGATGCTGATCACGAGGCGCTCTTCCGTGATCTCTTTGACGGTGCGCGTGTGGGGTACGTTCACTTCGATTCCGGACTGGAG
>JBAVAA010000738.1:0-4104 GCA_049585515.1 Terriglobales bacterium
AGCCTCCACCGATCGCAACTTCGTCAAGACGGTGATTCCGCTGCTCGCATACAAGCCACTTGCCGAGATTCTTGAGGAGCCATTCGTCGCCGCCGTACTGCCCCCGCTCCTCGAACGCCACCAGCGATCCATCGAGATCTTGCGACAGCGCAGTAAGGAAAAAGACGGCACGATTTTCTTCGACATCACCGACCTCGATCTTGAAGGCTATAACAAGTTCATTCCGTACTACCTGCATCCCGATTCGATCTACAGTATCGGCCTCAGCAAGAGTTCGTTTCGAGTGAAGGTTTCGGTCGGATCGAACCCGTGGTCCAGACGCGAGCCGACTGTAAATCTTGCTCGCGTGTGCGAGCGCTACGGCGGCGGTGGACATGCCCGCGTAGGCGCAATCTCCTTCGAGGTGAACCAGAGTGAAGCCGCCCACAAGGCCGCATTGGAGATCGTGGAGGAGTTGCGAGCCAGCGTCCGCCAGCAAGGTTGAAGAACGCGGTCAGAAACCAGAGGTTAGAGGTCAGATTGCAGAGGTGAAAGCGCAAAGGCTTACCTTTAACCTCTGACCTCCGGCAAGCTATTAGTTGAACCAAGAGCCTCTTCAGGGGCCGCATTTAGAATGATTCCGCGATCATGCCCTGATTTCGGGAACTCAATTTTCACCAAATGCATCCAAAGCTCCCTCATCCCAGAATCCCGCATCCAGTGATCGACGATCCCGCGCACATTAAAGGTGTGCGCACCGTCGCGACTCTTGAATTTGCCAAGGGGATTGTCGTCGTTCTCGCCGGCTTCGGCATCTTCCGCATGCGCCACAAGGATATCTGGGGAGTAGCCGAAAGTTTTCTGGAGTTTTTTCATGTCAACCCCCAGCACCACTATGTCGGCGTCTTCATCGATCTCGTGTACCGCATCAGCGACATTCGCCTGTGGAAGATCGCGGTGGTGGCGACCGTCTACTCGATCCTTCGCTTCATCGAGGCCTACGGATTGTGGTACACGCGCCCCTGGGCGGAGTGGCTGGCCATCGCCTCGGGCTCCATCTACATCCCGTTCGAGGTGCAGGATCTGTTGCGGCGTCCCGACTGGATTCGCCTTCTGATTATCGTGATCAACGTCGCGATCGTACTCTACATGGTGATGCTGCGTCTGGAAGCAGCCAAGAAGCATCACGCACAACGGGCGCGCCAATAGATTTGCTCCTCACTGAGAACTGAGAACCGGGAACTGAGAACTACTCATTCAGTTCACAGCCGCAGTCCGCCGGCGGAACGTGCGCCTTTAGAAAATCGGCCACGCGCTTGAACGCATCAATCTGGTTTTCGACTTTCGCAAAGCCGTGGCCTTCGTTCTCATAGACTTTGTATTCGACCACGCCGCCGCGTTTCTTCACCGCATCAACCACCTGCTGCGCTTCTTCTTTGGGGCAGCGGGGATCGTTGCCTCCCGCCAACAGGTACAGCGGCGCCTTGATCTGACTTACAAAGTTAATTGGAGACCGATCTTCATAGAGCGCCTTGTTCTTCACAAGATCGCCCATGGTCGCAAGATCCGACTGCTGCAGCACCGGATCTTCGTTCTGAATCTCGGTGAACCAGTTCACAAACGGCACAATCGGAACGCCCGCGGCCCACACCTCCGGAGCCTTGGTGACGCCCATCATGGTCATGTATCCGCCATAGCTGCCGCCCATCAAAATGAGTTTCTTCGGATCGACGTAGCCCGTCTGTTTGATCCAGTCCGCCGCCGCCAGAACATCCTGCAAATCGCCGCCCCCCATATCGAAAAGATTTGCCTGCTGAAATTCTTTTCCGTACCCAGTCGATCCGCGATAGTTCGGAGCAATCACAATGTAGCCCTGATTGACCATATATTGGACAAACCGGTTGAAGGAGTTCATGATCTGCGCCGTTGGACCGCCGTGAACATAGACAATCGCGGGATGCTCACCGTTGCGCGGCAGGTTGAAAGGAACATAGACGAAGGCGGAGATCGTCCACTTGCCATCCTTGCTGGGATAGTGAACGAGGTAAGGTTCGACCATGTCTTCGGAGCGCACTCCGCCCACAAGGGAATGGGTGAGTTGATGCCAGAGGTCGTGTGGCGCGGGCGCCCCCGCCCGCGTGCCAGTGATCTGTGCGTCTACATCAGAAATGTCATAGACCCACAAATCGCCGGGCGCGGTAGGACCCGTGTGCGTGTAGAGCAACCGCGATCCGTCTCGCGTGAAGGGCGAGGGGCTGCCAGACGGCCAATTCAGTCCTTTGGGGAGCGGCAGCGCGCGGGCCTTGGCCGTACCTACGTCGTAGAGGTAAATCTCCAAATTACCGTCCACATTGGCGGTGTAGAGGAGCGACTTTCCATCCGGAGAAAAGTTCTGACCAGAAATCTCCCACTTGTCTTCTGTCAACCAATGGATCTTCTTCGTCGCAATCTCGAGCAGCCCGGCATTGTCGTATCCGTTAGCTGCGTTCGATGTAATCAGAACGTGTTTTCCATCCGGCGAGACATCATTGGCCGCAAAGATCCTTTCGCCATCGTGCGGCGTCAGAAGCGTGCTTTGCGCGCTCGCGACGTCAACCGCAAAGACACTGGAGTCGGTGCCCTTGGCTTGCTCTTGCGTATAGACAATGAACTTCCCATCCGACGACCAGATGGGCCCAACATTCATGCGGTCCTTAGCGGTTCCAGTGGTCAGGTGCTTCACATCGCGCAAGACCGTGTCGTAAACGTCGATCTCGAACACGGAAGACGTTTTCGGCTTGACCATGTACGCGAGATAGCGCCCATCGGGCGACCAGGCGGGATCCTGCTCAGCGATCTCCCGCGTGTTGGTCAAGTTGACGACCTGTCCGGTTTTCGACGACACCAGAAAAATGTCCCATTGTTCGTCGCCATCGTAATCGGACATGTAGGCAATCCACTTGCCGTCCGGCGACCACGTGGGACTGGTCTGGCGCTCATTGCTCACCGTCAGCTGCATGGGCCATCCGCCTTCGGAAGGAACGAGCCAGAGATTGTTGCGGCCGCTCAAATTGCTGATAAAGGCGACGGTCTTGCCGTCCGGCGACCAGGTCGCGCCTCCCACCTGTCGCGTCATGTAAAGCTTCTCGATCGTAAGATTTTTCTCTACGCGGGCGTCGGGCTTGGAGGCGATTTGCTTCGGATCGGTGATGGCCTGCGGTGCAGGCAGCGTCTGGGAGGTTGCGGGTGTGCTCATTATTGTCGTCGTCAAAGTGCCCACCACTGTAACCATAATAATCCGTGTAAGAATGCGCATGGCGCCTCGATACATTGTGTCGAATGCAATTCGCGAGTAAGAAAGTTTAGCAGCGTCGGGTCGATAGACTGCTTCAAACCTGAAGCCCAAATCGAGCCAGCATTTCACGCCGTCCCAACTTCGTGACGTCTAACGCCCTGCTGTCGAGCTCGTGCACCACCCATTTCTTTTTGAGCGCCACGTGCAGTACCGCCGCCCCTAGCGCTCCGCCGAGATGAGGTCGCCGCTCGCTCCAATCGAGGCAGGCGCAGGCGAACCGGCGGCGCAGCGTGCGTGCTGTCGCGACGTTAATCCCCAGAGCCTCAAACGCCTTCGTTCCGCCGGGGGTGAGATCGTATGCGGCGCTATCAAATTCAGCAGCAGCTCCGTTTGAACTGGCCGAAAGCCACCCGAGGGCCCTGAAACGGTCGTGCAGCGCAACGCCCACCGTGCCCGCCATGTGATCGTAGCAAGTCCGCGCGCTACGCAGCCGGTTTGGAGTTGTAGGCACGAAGTGGTTTCGGGATCCCCCAGCCAAAACGTTCAACCCTTCCAGTACTGTCGCGACGTTAGGTCCTTCAAGACTGTAGTAGCGGTGCTTCCCCTGAACCAGAAGTTTGACAAGACGGTCGGTCTTCAGTCGATTCAGGTGCACGCTCGCAGTCGATGGACTAACCTCCGCCACCATCGCCAGTTCGGTGCTGGTTCGCGCATGTCCATCCATTAGGCAGTAGAGCATGCGCGATCGCGCGGGTTCACCAATGGCCGCTGCTATTCGTGAGACCGCAAGATCGGATTGGCGTTCGACATCCATAGTTTGATGGTAAACGAAGTGTTGATGTCCTGCAACC
>JBAVAA010000739.1:0-2635 GCA_049585515.1 Terriglobales bacterium
CCCCAGTTCTGTGGCAAGGCCTGAGCCGCGCCGGAACACGGAGGACACCGTCTATGTTGAAAGTAAGGAGTTGGTTGTCGAGCCTGCTGGTGCTGGCCATCACGGCTGCACCGGTCATGGCTGGTAATAACGATGCAAAAACGGCAAATGACAGTGCCGCGAGCACGGCTAGCGCAGAAGCCAGCCCCGCTGCGGCCAGCCCGAACCCTAGTCCTAGTCCTAGTTTTAGTTCAAGCGTAACCCCGACCACGGCCGATTCCAACGTCACGGCATTGCTCGGCGTGCTGGTGATGAAGGGAGTGTTGGCGCCTAACGAGGCAAACTCTATTCGAAATGCTGCCCCGACGGCCCAATTTCAGGCGCTCGTCGAGGCGCTCACGCAAAAGGGCCTAGTGAGTGCGCAGGATCTGTCCGCGATATCCGTCGCCTCTCCCGGCGCGGCTCTTATAGATCAGGCAGCGGCTTCAGCTCCTGTTAAGCCCGCGGGGCCCACAGTGATCCCCGCCGTAGCTCCCGTGCGCGTGCTTCCGCTCGACGCGCCCGTGAAAGACGGACTCATCCCCGCCTTAAAGCTGGGAGCCGTCAGGGTGACGCCCTACGGATTCATCAAATCCACCGAGGCACATGATTCCAGCGACCCCCGCGGCGACGACTTCATCCTTCCGGGCTTCCTGAACACGGATACCGGCCCAAACCCCAACTCATCGTTTCACCTGAAGGCGCGTGGCAGCCGGTTCGGCGCAAATCTCGAGTGGCCGGATATGGAACACCATCTCACCGTCACGGGTAAAGTTGAGGCCGATTTTGAAGGCAACGACAGCCGGGCCGATAACCGCAACGTGTCTTCCATGCGCAGCAATGCCCTGCAGCTGCGTTTGGCCTATGCTCGATTAGACTATGCCGCCAGCGACATGACCGACCTCTTTATGGAGGGTGGCCAGGACTGGACCATCTTCGGATCGAGCGCACTTCCTAATATGCTCGAAACCACGCTGCTGGGCGCTTATTGGGGTAACACCTACGAGCGTGCTCCGCAATTCCGCTTCGGCCTTATCCAGAAGTTCGCCGGTTCGCGCAATGTCAAGTTTTCGCCCGAATTTGCGATCATGATGCCGAGCGAAGGCAATCTCCCGGCGGACGCCACCATCTGTAACGTCCCGGCGGGCACAACCGTTACAACTGGAGTCAGTTGCACGGTCGTCAACGGCCTCGGCAACCAGCTTGGATATGGCGAGCGTCAGGGCGCGGATTCGGGTCGTCCCGAACTTGAATCACGAGCCGTTTTGCAATGGCAGCTCGACACAGCCCCGGCAGTAGCCCCGGCACAGCTGATCGTCAGCGGTTTTGAAACTCAACGGACGGCCCAGGTTTTGCGTTCGGCGATTGCGCCGCTGGATGGCGCTAGCGACACGAGCATTGCCAATTATGCCCTAGCCCAAGCTGCTTTCCCGACCGGAGCCAGCGCCTCAAGTAATGGCTACGGGGTGCAAGGAGCAATTCAACTGCCCACGCGTTGGGCGACGCTGGTGGCTAGCGTCTACAAGGGGGCAGACATGAGATGGATGTTTGCCGGCCAGACGCTCTCCAACTTCGTCGATACGGGCGGATTGACCAATGTAGTGACTGCCCCATCGGTAGATCGCTCCTCGACGGTGTCATTCGGTATGAATGCCGCTGGTCAGGAAGTAGTGGCTCCCCAACGATCGATCCGCGCGTACGGCGGGTTCGTTAATCTCGGCCTTCCGCTATCGCGTTGGTTCAACGCCGATCCCAAGGGCCGCAATGCCGGCTGGACTCTCTACCTGCACCACGGTCTCGATGCAGTGAACCATTCCGATTTCGCTCGGGCCAAGGGTATCGGGGCGGACGGAGCCGGTCCTTACCGCAGTCAGATTAATGCCGTCACGCTGTACCAGAAAATCAACCCGTGGTGCACGTTTGGGTACGAGTTTTCGTTGTTTGAAAGCTACGCCCTTCCGAACTCGGCGGGAGTTTATACGGCGAACACCTCGGTTTCTGGAATACCGAGCCGGACATGGCGAGATTTCCGCGAGGAGATCGGGCCCATCTTTACCTTCTAGGCGAGAAAAACTCGGTTCGGTGAGAAGTTGCAATTACTGAACCCCACCGGAAACGGACTCGCTCCCGTGAGTTGTCTGGGAGTGATTCCGTCCCGGTGATATCTGGTCAACAAGAGACTTCGGTTTACAGAGAGGGGCAGGTTCTGCTCCGAGGTGGCCAACGATCATCGACACGCCGCCGTCGAACGAGAAGAATCTGGCACTGCGCCTGAGTTCTCTTTTCCCGATCGCCCGGCGCTGATCGGCAGTCGAACAAGGTTAGCCATATGTGCGCCGGCTTCGACAGCGGAGCGCGAAAGACGGGAGGTAGCGTTGAGAATGTCCCGATACGCACGTGTTCTCTTGGCGTTCTTCCTGATCGACACGGTCTGGGCTGTCGCTGCCACGAAGAGCCACCCCCTAACCCTTGAGGTGCTGAGTGCGCAGACGGAATCCGTCCCCATCGAGGATGACAACAACGGGGCCCCCAAAGATTGCAGCATCCCGGACTATTCCGCCTTTTGCCACTACAAGCGAATTGCCCTGGTGCGCAATACGTTGTTGGTGCAGGACGA